>JBKPMF010000151.1:0-4505 GCA_046732015.1 Actinomycetota bacterium | reverse complement strand
CACCCTACCGGCGGACCGGCTCCGCGCTCAGGCCCCGGCGGCGCCCGGGACGGGCTCGGTGGCGCGCCGCCGGGCCTTCGCGACCCCCTTCTCGCGGGAGAACTTCTTCCAGTCGCTGCTCTTCGTGCTGAGCGTGAGGTCGGTGACGATCTGCAATACCCCGAGGGCGATCAGCACGGCCGCCGTCCACCCTGGAGCGCCAGAACCGGGCCAGAAGGCCAGCGCTACGAACGGCGCCAACTTGGTGGCGATCGCCCCGCTGGCGTGCATCCATGCCCGGGAATCGGGGTCGGCCCGCAGGTAGGTGCCGTAGTCGGACTTCAGGCCGGGCCGGGGCGGGGGCGGTCCGCCCAGGAAGTAGTCGGTCCACCGGATCCCGATCAGGTAGCCCACCAGCCAGTGGGTGGGCGAGTGCACCGCCACGGTCCAGATCGCCCCGGCCGCGACGAGGGCGAGGCCCTTCCACAGCGGTGTGGTCCAGGCGTAGGCGGCCCAGACCGCGAGTCCGCCCATCACCACACCCAGGAGCAGCAGCAGGTTACCCACCCACACGGGAACCCTGAGCTTTACCCCGGCGCGGAAGGCCGCGGTGTCGATCCGGCCGATCTGGTCGGCATGTCGGCCGACCAACAGCCGATCGGGCTTGACCCTGGCCACCACGCGCCAGAAGCCCAGTTCCCGCAGATCGGTGCTTCCGGCCGCAACGGCGGCCTCGATCCGGTCCAGATCGGATCCCAGATCGTCCGGTGCAGTTTCTCGAACCTCCACGGTTCAACCCCTTCTCGGCCCTATCATCGGCGCCGGAACGCGCTCTCCCTCCGAGCGCTTCCCCCAACAGGAGGAGAGCACCACGGCTCGAAGTATCACCCAACCGGCACCTCCGGAGGGTTCCGGAGGCCATGCATTCGTCACCCTCGACGGGCGCTACCACGTGGTGGAGCGCGTCGCGTCGGGAGGCATGGGCGAAGTCTTCCTCGCGCGCGACACGGTCCTGGACCGGGAGGTCGCGATCAAGGTGCTGCACCGGTCGCTCGCCGGCGACCAGGCGTTCGTCGACCGGTTCCGCCGAGAGGCGCGCGCCGCGGCCGGCCTGTCCCACCCCAACATCGTGGCCGTCTTCGACTGGGGCTCGGTCGACGGCATCTACTACATGGTCATGGAGTACGTGCGGGGCCGGGCCGCTCGCGCGCTCCTGAACCAGTACGGCCGGCTAGAGCCAGCCCAGGCCGTCGACGTCGTGCGCCAGACGCTGCTGGGCTTGGAACACGCCCATCGCCAGGGCATCGTGCACCGTGACATCAAGCCCGAGAACGTGCTCGTCACGACCGAGGGCGTGGTGAAGGTGGCCGACTTCGGGCTCGCCCGCGCCTACGCCGACGGACGTCAGACCCAGGCCGGCACGGTCACCGGCACGGTGCAGTACCTGGCGCCCGAGCAGATCCGCGGCGAACCGGCCGACCCGCGGAGCGACCTCTACTCACTGGGCATCGTGACCTATGAGCTGCTCACCGGGAAGCTCCCGTTCACCGGTGAGACCGCCATGTCCATCGCCTACAAGCACCTGTCGGGCAGGGTGCCGCGGCCCAGCGCCGTGGTGCCCACGATCCCCGCCGACCTGGACGGGTTCGTCGTGAGCGCCACCGACCGCGACCGCGAGCTCCGGCCCGAGTCCGCCACCGTGATGCGCCTCGACCTCGAGGCCCTCGCGCCCGAACTCCCTGCGGCCAAGCGGCTCGAGAGCATCGTCGACGCCACGCCCATCGAACCCGGCGAGGACGTGGCCCCGACCGGCGTGGTCAACGTTCCCGACCTGCCCACGGGTGAGGCCGGGCTCAACACCCAGACGATCCCCCGTTCGAAGCAGGTGCGAGAGCATCGCTGGCGCCGGCGTTTCGGCGTGCTCGCCCTGATCGCGGCCCTGGCGGCCAGCGCCTGTGGTATCTGGACCTACGTGATCCCCCATCCCGCCGACATCCCCGCGCTGGCGGGCGATTCCGTCTCGGCCGCCCAGTCGCAGTTGGACGACCTCGGCTTCGCGGTGCGGATCGCCGACGGGCAATACTCCGAGAAGATCGCCGCCGATCACGTCCTGCGCGTGCAACCGTCCCCGGGCACCAGCCTGGAGCTCGGCGAGACCGTCACCCTGGTTCCTTCCCTGGGACCCCCGCCCGTCGCGATCCCCTCGATCGAGGGCAAGACCCTGGAGCAGGCGAGGCATCTGCTCCAGAAGGCCGGACTCACCCTGGGCGAGCAGACCCTGCGACACCACGACTCGGTGCCGGAGGGGTCGATCATCGCGACCGTGCAGACCGGCCAGATCCCCAAGGGCAGCGCGGTGGACGTGATCGTGAGCAAGGGCCCGGCGCCCCTGCCCGTTCCCAGCGTGGCCGGCATGACCGAGGACGAGGCCACGGCCGCCCTGCAGGACGCCGGGTTCGTCGTGGCCGTCGAGACCGACTTCTCGAACACGATCGACCGCGGTGAGGTGATCAATGCGTCCCCGAAGTCCGGCACGGTGGCCGCGTACGGCTCGACCGTCACGATCACCGTCTCGCAGGGGCCCGAGCAGTTCGCGGCGCCCAGCTTCTCCGGCCTGTCGAAGTCGGGGGCCGAAGCGAAGGCCGCCGACTACGGCCTGAAGGTGTCGTTCTTCATCATCCCGAACACGCAGGGCGCCACCGTGATCTCCCAGAGCCCCGGGGCGGGCTCCACCGTGACCTACGGCGACACGATCACGCTGTACCTGGCCTGAGCTGAGCGCTCCGCCCGCTAGGGCTGCATCTCCGCCCGTGGCCCTTCCTGGTAGCTGTAGCGCTCCTCCGCGAAGGGCTCGGCGTGGATGTGATAGCCCCGGACCTCCCAGAACCCCCGGCTGTTCTTCGCGGTGAACTCCAGCCCGGTGAGCCATTTCGCGCTTTTCCAGGCGTAGCGCTTCGGCACCACCAGTCGGAGCGGCCAGCCGTGCTCAGCTGTGAGGTCCTCCCCGTGGTTCCGCCATGCCAGCAGGACGTCGTCATCGTCCATCGCTTCGAAGGACAGATCCGAGGTGTAGCCGTTGGCTCCGTGCGCGATGACCCACTTCGCCTCGTCGGTGGGCTTGGCCCGCTCGACGATCGTGCGGAACGACACGCCTTCCCAGGTGTTGTCCAGCGTCGTCCAGCCGGTGACGCAGTGCATGTCCGCGTCGACCGTCACCCGGGGCAGGTCCAGCAGTTCCTGGTACGAGAGCGTGAAGGGTTCTTCGACCAGGCCGGAGACTTCCACGTCCCAGTGTTCTCCGTCGAACCGCGGGATCGAGCCGAAGTGCAGCACCGGCCACGACTTCACGAGGCGCTGACCCGGCGGCACGCGCGCGGCGATCTCGGGCGGGTAGTTCTTCGTGAACAGGCCCATCTCGAAAGGCTACTACCGCGTTCTCAGGATGGTCACTGCCGATGACGAAGCGACGCCGATCAGGGGCACCCCTCGACGACGTCGCCCGGATCGCTGAAGCACACGTCGATACCGCCCCCGCCGTGGACGGTGTCGTTCCCCGACACGCCGTCGCGGGAGGAGAGATCGTCACGTCCGTGCCCGCCCCACAGCGCGTCGCTGCCCGCTCCCGAGGTGACCAGGTCGCGACCCGGTCCCCCGACCGCGACATCGTCCCCTTGGCCGCCGACGATCGTGTCGTTGCCTCCGGCGCCCCGGATGACGTCGTCGCCCTGCCTGCCGCACATGACGTCTTCGCCCGGCGTCCCGACCAACACGTCATCGCCACCGGTACCGGTGATCGTGCAGATGGGACCGGGCAAGGGCTGCCAATCGGGATGTTCGCCCACCGCCAGCGGCGTCATGTCCGACCCGTCAGCGTCCATACGCTCGATCTGGCCGTTCAGGCTGAGCACGAAAGCGGTCCCATCGGGGGACCATCGTGGATCACTGACGAAGTCCCCGTCCATCAGTCCGGTGATGTGATGTAGGCCGGTGCCGTCGGCGTTCACCGCTGCCACGTCGTCATGCCTGCCGATCTCGTTCCTACGGAACGCGATCATCGAACCGTCAGGCGACCAGGTGGGATCCTGGTTCGACGCCTGGTCCACCACGATGCCCCGAGGGTCCGATCCGTCGGCATCCATCACGTAGATCCAGCCCTGGGCGCTGAACGCGATCGTCGACCCATCGGGGGACCACGCGGCATCGTTGCCGACGCCGAGCGCCTCGGTGAGGTTGCGCTGGTTGGTGCCGGCCGCGTCCATGACCCAGACGTCGGATCGCCGGGTGAACGCGAGCTTCGTGCCGTCCGGAGACCAGGCAGGGTCCGTGTCATCCGTGCCGTTGGTCGTGATCCGCCGCTGACCCGTGCCGTCGGCATCCATGACCCAGATCTCGAAATCACCGTCGCTTCGGGAGAACGCGATCTTGCTGCCGTCCGCCGACCAGGCTGGGTCCGCATCGGCGGCCGGACCGGTCGTGAGCGCGACCTGGTTCGAACCGTCCGGGTCCATGACCCAGATCCTCGAGCC
>JBKPMF010000150.1:0-4867 GCA_046732015.1 Actinomycetota bacterium | reverse complement strand
GGCCGTCCGCATCGAGGCCACGTCCTGGTCGAAGGTCGGCTCCGGCACGTACTGCTCCACCAGGCCGATCGCCCCATCGATCAAGTGACCGGTGGGGTTGCCCTGCCCGTCACGCACGATCGTGCCGTCGATCGGGTCGGGGGTGCTCGCCGTCACGCCCGCGATCTGCAGCGCCCGGGAGTTCACCAGGGCGTTGTGGCCGTCGGTGGACCGGACGATGATCGGACGTTGCGTCTGCAGCACGTCCAGGATCTCCTTCACGATCGGCAGACCGGGCGGGAGCATGCCCTGCAGGTCCCAGTCGGCCACCGGCAACCAGCCGTCGGGCTCCTGATCCGCGGTGTCATCGAGACAGGTCTGGATCATGTCCCGCATCTCGTCGACCGTGAGCGGCAGGTATCCCAGACTGCACTGCTGCAACAGCCGACCCGCGTACAGCGGATGGACGTGGCCGTCGTGGATACCCGGCATGACGGCGCCGCCGACCAGATCGACGACCTCGGTCCGCGCGCCGATCCAGTCTCTGACCCCGGCGACGTCGCCGACGTAGACGATGCGTCCGTACGAGACCGCCATGGCCTTGGCGATCCGGCGCCGGCCATCCATCGTGATCACGGATCCACCGAGGAAGACCGTGTCCGCAGGCCCCGACGTCGCGGTCTTCGCCAGCGCCCTGGCGCCGGGCGCCAACACCGCGGCGGCCCCGGCCGCAGACATCCCCAGGAACCTCCGGCGGGTGGTTCGGATCTCGGTCACAAGCATCCTCCTCATCGGTCGCCCGGCGAGCATCGCCACTGGCCACGTTGAGGCCCGAGGCTAGCAAAATCGTTTAACCGCGGTCAATCGCTTAGCCGATATGCTCGCGGGGATGGAAGGTCGCAGGGCGGTCAGCATCAAGGACGTCGCTCGGGCGGCGGGGGTGTCTACGACCACCGTTTCGCACGCCCTCAACGACAAAGGGCGACTGCCGGCGTCGACGCGCGAACACGTCCGCAAGGTGGCCGATGACCTGGGCTATCGGCCCAGCGCGATCGCGCGAGGCCTGGTCTCGGGACGCACGGGCGTGCTCGGCCTGGCGGTCTCGGTTCCCGGACCGGTCTCCGACTCGTTCGCGAGCATCCAGTACTTCGCCCAGGTGATCAACGGCGCCACCGCGGCGGCCACCGCTCGCGGCTACGCCCTGGTGGTGGTCCCGGCGGACGGCAACGGCGAGGTGTGGCGCCGCGTGGCGGTCGACGGCGCCGTCGTGGTCGACCCGGTGGCCGGGGACCTGAACCCCGACGCGATCCGCGGCCAGGGCCTGCCCGTCGTCACGATCGCCTCGGAGCCGGACCGGACCGAACCGGGCTGGTGCGTGGACGACGAGACCGACCGCTCGATCGCCTTGGTGATGGATCACCTCCTGGAACAGGGAGCGCGAAGCCCGGCGGTACTCACGTGGGAGTGGCACGACGCCTTCACGGACGGGAGCATCGCCGCCTACCGGCGTTGGTGCGCGGACCGTTCCCTCGAGCCCTACGTCGTGGAGATCGAAACGACCGACCTCGCGACCGCCTTCGAGACCGCCGATCGACGAGCGGCCGAACTGGTGGACGACGTCGCCGCCCACGACGCCGTCTTCGCCTTGTACGAACCACTGGGCGCGACCGTCCTGCGCGCCGCCGCCGAACGAGGGATCGCGGTCCCCACCGAACTGCTCGTCGCCGCCGCGCGGGATACCGGGATCGGGCGGACGACCCTGCCCACCCTGACGGTGCTCGAATTCCAGGCCGATCGTCTTGGCGCCGAGGCCGTGGGGCTGTTGATCGATCGGCTGGAGACCCCTGCGATGGAAGCCATCACCAGGATCGTCCCCAGCCTGCTCACCGTCGGCGGGTCCACCGCCCGGAGCTGACCTCGCCTTGACACGTTCGCCGGACGCTGGGTACGGTTTGCACCTGCAATTCCGACCTGTGGGGTACGAATCATCGTGATCTGCACACGCACGGCGGGCCTGGTGGGTGCCATGATCCCTTCGCGCCTCTGCGGCATGCCCTGCGCGCACGGCGCCACCTGCGCCTGCGCCCCCGTGCGGACCTAGTCACCCCTTCCCCGAACCATCGACGAGGCCGCCGAACCCGGCGGCCTTTCGCGTTCGGCGAGCAGCTCCCGACAGCAGAGGCATCGATGACCGAGACCGACAGGACCCGAGCCACCCCGCGCCGTCGAGGCGAGGGGCAGTGGGGGATGGGCTATCACGAGCCCCTCAACCCCGCGGAACAGATCAAGAAGGAAGACGACGGTCTCAATGTGCGCGAGCGCGTGGACCGCATCTTCGCGCCCGGCGGGTTCCGCTCGATCGGCAAGCAGGACCTGCGCAACCGCCTCCGTTGGTGGGGGCTCTACACCCAGCGCAAGCAGGGGGTGCCGGGCGAGCGCACGGGCAGCGCCGAACCCGAGGAGCTCGAGGACGAGTTCTTCATGCTGCGGATCCGGATCGACGGCGGGGCGATGACGGCCCAGCAGCTCCGATCGATCGCGTGGGTGAGCGAGCGCTACGGCCGCGACGTCGCCGACGTGACCGACCGTCAGAACGTACAGCTGCACTGGATCCGGATCGAGGACATGCCCGCGATCTGGGAGGCCTTGGAAGGCGTGGGACTCACGACGCAGGAGGCCTGCGGCGACACCCCGCGCGTGATCCTGGGGTGCCCGCTCGCGGGGGTCACCGCCGACGAGGTGATCGACGCCACGCCCGCGATCCGCGCGGTAGCCGATCGCTACCTCGGAGACCCCGCGTTCTCGAACCTGCCCCGCAAGTACAAGACCTCCATCAGCGGATGCACCGCAGGCTGCACGAACCCCGAGATCAACGACATCTCCTTCAGCGGGGTCGTCGGCCCGAACGGCGAGCCCGGCTACGACCTGTCCGTCGGCGGCGGTCTTTCCACCAACCCGATGTTCGCCCAGCGCCTAGGCGCCTTCGTGGAACCCGATCGCGTCGCCGAGGTGTGGGCGGGCATGACCGGCCTCTTCCGGGAGTACGGCTACCGTCGCTCGCGCAACCACGCTCGCCTGAAGTTCCTGGTCAAGGACTGGGGCACCGAGCGCGTCCGAGCGGTGCTGGAGACCGAGTTCCTGGACTCGCCGCTGCCCGATGGGCCCGCACCGACGGCGGCACCGATCGCGTCGCGCGACCACCTGGGGATCACGCCCCAGCGCGATGGCAACGTGGCGGTGGGCTTCGCCCCTCGCGCCGGCCGGATCTCCGGCCACCAGCTCCGGTTGATCGCCGATCTCGCCGAACGGTTCGGGCCGGGTCGGATCAGCGCCACGGCCCAACAGAAGTTGGTGATCGTGGGCGTCGACCCCGCTCGCGCCGACGATCTGGTGGCGCACCTCGATGATCTCGACCTCCGCACCCATCCCAGCGTGTTCCGCAAAGGGACGATGGCGTGCACGGGGATCGAGTTCTGCAAGCTGGCGATCGGGGAGACGAAGACGCGCGCGCAGTGGCTCTACGCCGAGCTCGAACAGCGGCTACCGGACTTCGACGAAGACATCCGGATCCACGTGAACGGGTGCCCGAACTCATGCACACGCTTCCAGGTGGCCGATATCGGATTGATGGCGGCGTTGCAGGTTCGGCCCGACGGCACGAAGTCCGATGCGTTCCTCGTGCACCTGGGAGGCACGATGGGCGAGGGGGCCACGTTCGGAAGGAAGGTGAAGGGCGTGAAGGTGTACGCCGAGGACGCCGCCGACTACCTCGAACTGCTGCTGTCGCGCTACCAACAGGCGCGGATGCACGACGACTCGTTCACGTCCTACGTCAACGGCCTCGACGCCGACGGACTGGCACGGTTCGCGGCACCCGCGGTGGCGCACGGAGAGCTCCGATGAGTGTGCGCGCCGTGCCGTTCTACTGCCCGTTCTGCGGCGAACAGGACATCCGCCCAGACGATGCCGGCACCGCAGCATGGCGGTGCGAGTCGTGCGAGCGACGGTTCGAGCTGACGCTGACCGCGATCGGAGGTGACGCCTGATGGCCGACGCCGACCCGCATGCACCGTGGCACGAGCCGGCCATGCCGGTCGTCGAGGAGGAGACCGCGTGGGTGCACGAGGCCGCGGAACGGTTCGAGGACGCGCCGGGCGAGGAGATCCTGGCCTGGGGCCTCGAACGCTTCCACCCGAAGATGGCGATCAGCGCGGCCGGCGGCGTGGACGGCATGGTGTTGATCGACATGGCGTGGCGCCTGAACCCGGACATCCGCGTGTTCACCCTGGACACGGGCCGCCTGCCGCCGGAGACCTACGCCCTGTTCGAAGAGATCCGCGACCGCTACGGCATCGCTGTGGAGTTCGAGTATCCCGACACCACCGCGGTGGCCACGTTGGTGAACCGTGAGGGCCCGAACCTGATGTACCGCGGGGTCGACCTGCGACTCGCGTGCTGCACCGTGCGCAAGGTGGAGCCCCTCAAGCGCAAGCTCGCGACCCTCGACGCGTGGGTCGCCGGCCTGCGGCGCGAGCAGTGGGCGAGCCGGAAGAACATCGCGAAGGTGGAGCTCGACCGCGACCACGGCGGCATCGTGAAGCTCAATCCGCTGGCGGACTGGACGCTCGACCAGGTGTGGGCGTACGTGCGCGAGCACGAGGTGCCCTACCACGAGCTGTTCGACCACGGCTACACCTCGATCGGCTGTGCGCCCTGCACGCGCCCTGTGATCGAGGGCGAACCCAAGCGGGCCGGGCGTTGGTGGTGGGAGGAAGACACCGCCAAGGAATGCGGCATCCACTGCAGCGTGGAGCTCACGGGCACGAAGTCCGATCGCGAGAAGGCCGAGGAAGCCGCGCTCGTGGCCGCACGGGAACAGGACGGGGAC
>JBKPMF010000149.1:0-5805 GCA_046732015.1 Actinomycetota bacterium | reverse complement strand
CACGTACACGATGACCCAGAGCGAGAGCTTGCCCAGGCGCCGGACCGCCGGGTGGTTCCAGCCGCCGGTGAGCTTCCAACGGAATCCGATCGAGCGCAGGGACGGCCACAACGCCACGGTCATCGCCACCACGCCGAGCGTGGTGCCGGCGCCCAGCACCACCTTCTCCATCGTGGTGATCTGGTCGACGGTGGGAGCCGCCGAGCCTCGTAGCATGGCGTACCCGACGAAGGTGGCGATCGCGACGAGGTTGTTGAGGACGGGCGCGAACATCGGCGCGGCGAACCGGCGTTCGGAGTTCAGCAGGCCGCTCGCCACGGCGCCGATCCCGTAGAACACGATCTGCGGCATGAACCAGCGCAACAGGTAGGCGCCCAGTTCGATCTGGGACTCGCGGTCCGCAGCGTCGGAGAACACCAGGTACAGCCGCATGATCTGGGGCGCGAAGATCATGCCCAGTACGGTCACGACCGACAGGACCACCAGGGTCAGGGTGAGTACGCGGCGGCCGACGTCCCAGGCGGCCTCGCGTCCGTGCTTGTTCCGCCACTCCACGAACACCGGCACGAAGATCGACGTGAGGATCCCGCCCAGGATCAGCTCGTAGACGATGTTCGGGGTGGTGTTGGCACGGGTGTAGGTGTCGCCGAGCGACCCCACCAGCACGCCGAGGGCGGCCGTCTGCGCCGCGATGCGCAGGAACCCGGTGATCCGCGACAGCGTGGTGCCCACGGTCATCACCGCGGTGTTGCGCGCGTAGGCGGCGCGCGAGTCCTCCTCGGGGAGCTCGACGAGTTCCGGGAGCTCCTCGGGCGGCGGCATCAGCTCTTCGGGCGTCGGATGTACCTCCTCGACCACAGGGCGACCAAGAGCAAGGCCGCGGCGCCGGTGATGATGACCGCGATCGAGTTCACCGCGGTGGTACGGACGGTCAGGTTCGATTCAGCCAGCGAGCGGCCGGATGGGGCGCGGGTCCGCACCTTGATCGTCTGCGAGCCGGCGGCCTTGGCCTGCACGGTGAACACCACCACCTGGTCCGGCTCGGTGAGCGTCACGGTCTGCTCGTTGCCGTCTGGGAAGTCGAACCGTGACGATCGCAGCTGGATCTGCACCTGCAGCGGCGTGTCGCCCGGATCGCCCATCCGCAGCGGTAGCTTGCCCTCGTCGGAGGTGAGCGTGAAGGCCTGGGTGTCGGCCGGGAGCACCCGTTGGAACACGTCGTCGGTGAACGCGTTCACCTGGTCGATCCATCGCCGGCCGCCGAGTTCGTCGAACACGTAGACGCCTGCCTCGGCGATCATGAGGTCTCGGTCGAGCCGCTCGGGGGCGGGACTGTCCTCGACCAGCATCGAACGGTAGGCCTCGACGTCCTTGCGTTCGTC
Organism: Actinomycetota bacterium; assembly: GCA_046732015.1. Classification (GTDB taxonomy): domain Bacteria; phylum Actinomycetota; class UBA4738; order UBA4738; family HRBIN12; genus JAOUEA01. The sequence continues at coordinate 4,423 of JBKPMF010000149.1, read as the reverse complement.
GTGCAGCTTCTCGATGTAGTCCGGGCGGAACCGCGCGGTCGACGGAGCGGCCAGGGCCAGCGCGGGTTCCACGGGGTTCACGGTGGCCACGAAATCCTGCCCGTGCAAGGGCTCGAGGAAGGTGGCTCCCGCCAGCCGGCGGGTGATCGGGCCCCAGATCGTGGGCGGCAGCGACGCGGGCAGCGACACCGCCACGCCGCGAACGGTCGTGCTGCCGTCGGGTTGCGGCCCGGGCACCGGCTGTTCTCGCCAGATCGTGGCGATCTCGCCCAGCACCGCCTGAGCAGCACGGACCGGGTCGGCGATCAGGTCCGGGTCGGCAAGGAGGCCTTGGACGCCGGGGTCGGGGAGCACGAGGTTCATGGATGCACCGGACGTCGTGGTGATGGTGGCGGCCGGCAACGGCGCGAAGTCATTCAACTGCGCCGTGCGGTCGACCGCATCGGCGTTGGCCAGCACCGCGCCGATCCCCTGGGCGGCCAGGTCGTCGAGCGCGGGATCGTCGATAGCGCCGGCGGGTGGACGGGCCACCGACGTGGTGATGAGTGGTGGGTCCAGCACCGTCTCGGTGGTATCGGTGCCGAGGACGCGTTGGTCCTGGAGATCGTCGGCCAGACCGCCCGAGACCATGGCCGGCAGCAACGGCGCGGAGAAGGGCATCGCGGACAGCTGCACGGCGTGGCGTTCCACGACCTTGCGGAGCGTCCTGAGCACGGTCGCCGCGTTCGTGGCCGGCGCCTGGTCGGCGGGGACGGTCGTGCCGTCGCTTCGCTCATAGCCGTCGGCCATCCGGGCGAGCTGATCCAGCAGGAGCGGCTCGACGACCAGGTCGATCGTCGAGCGAAGGTCGGGGTCCTCATCCATGCGCAGCAGTGCGGCCGCCTGCATCGCGAGCCCCCCATCCGGTGCCACCGCCGCCTCGAGCGACGGGTCGGACAGCCTGCCGTCGGGACCGAAGGCGATCGGGCCGCTGACCTCGGTCCACCACGCCAGCTGGAGCGGTTGCTCGGGCGGCCGGACCAGGTGGACCAGCGGGGTGTTGAGCGCGGCGACGGACACATCGGACGAGCGCACGTCGACCTGCGCCGGGTAGACCGCCGAGTCCGACGCCTGGGCGATCTCACTGATGTCGGTCATGTCCATCCGGACGGTGAACAGGCGCCCTTGGCCCGGCTCCAGGGTTCCGTCCTGTGGTTCGGAGGTGGCGAAGATCGGGGCGAGGCCCGGGCCGTCGGTCAGCGTCAGCTCGTACAGCACGCGCGAGACGATCCGTGGGCCGATCGTGAATCCGATCGAGAGGTCGCCGATCGCCGTATCCCCTGCGTTGACCGCGCGGATGACCAGTTCCAGCTCGGGTTCGCTGTTCGTGGTGACCGGCGTCTGGGAGAAAAGGGTGAGGGAGACGAGGGGCTCCTGCGCGTGGACTCCGGCCGCGGGCAACAGGCACGCGGCGACGATGAGGACGAGCGCGAAGGATGCGCGCAGGGCGCGGTGGATGCTCATGCCGGCGGCCTCATCGTAGCGGCCGTGCCGCTAGCTCCCGAGCAGCTCGATGGCCTCGGTGGTGCCGTAGGCCAGGGCGACGACCAGCAGGAACGACCCGACGAGCAGGCGCAGCGTGCGTTCCTTCGTCCCCAGCGCGATGTGCGCCCCGATCCGCGCTCCGGGCACGGCGCCGAGCGTCACCACGGCGAAGATCGCCCAGTCGATGTGTCCGAGCGCGGCGTGCACGATCGTCCCGGGGATCACCAGCGCCACGATCGTGAGCAGGCTGGTCCCCAGCGCGCGTTTCAGCGGCATCCCAAGCCATCCCACCAGGAGCGGCACCATGATGAGCCCGCCCCCGATCCCCAGCAGGCCGCTGACGAACCCCGCGACCAACCCGATCCCGAGGTACATCGACGGGGTCGTTTCGAAGCGCGGTCCCTCGCCGGTGCCCGCCCGAACCCGCGCGCCGCGCAAGATGTCGGCCGCCTGCCAGGCGAGCAACACCGCGGTGATCACCAGCAGCAGGTGGGTGTTCACCACGTCGGTGAGCGCGGCCCCCGCGATCGACCCCACGATCCCGGGGCCCACCATCCACGCCACAGCGCGCATGTCGATCTCGCCGGCCTTCCGGTAGGCCATGGCCCCGGTGAACGCCGTAGGCAGGATCACCGGCAACGGCGTGGCGAGCGCAACGATGGGGGAGGTCTGCAGCAGCACCTGGATGCCCGGGGTCATCACGATGCCGCCACCCACGCCGAACAAGCCAGAGAGCACGCCGGCGACCAGGCCGATCAACACGCCGAGGATCGCTTCGAAGACGGTCATCGCAGGAGGTCGGCGGCGCGCCCCAGGACCTCGCGCTCGCCGCGGTAGGCGGCGCGCTTGAGGGCGCGGTCCAACGGGAACCAGCGCACGTCCTCCATCTCGTCGTCGCGATCGTCGGGGTCGCCACCGGTGCATCGCATCAAGAAGAAGTGCACGGTCTTGCGGATCCGGGTGTCCTCCCACACGTAGAAGTAGCGCGTGTCGCCGAGCGAGGCTTCGATCTCGGCGTCGTAGCCCGTTTCCTCCTTGACCTCGCGGACGGCGGCCTCTTCATGGCTCTCGCCTTCCTCGATCCCGCCTTTGGCCAGCCCCCAGGCGAGTTCTCCCCGGCGGGTCCGGCGCGAGGCGAGCACGACCTCGATCTCCTCGCCATCGCGTCGATAGACCACCCCGCCGGCCGAGATCTCACGCTGCACGGGCCCCTTCCCCTGGTTCTGGGACCGACCGGCCTTCTTGGCGCGCTTCTTGCCCTTCGACGGTTGCTTGCCCTTGCTGCCTGGCTGCGCCTTGGGCGGTTCCTTCGCGTTCGGATCCGAGGGTTGCGCCTGGTTCGTTTGCGTTGCGGTCTGGGAGCCCGGCCGACGGCGCCGCCGTCGTCGGCGGCGCTTGCGCTTGGGCGCGTCGCCTCCGTCGGGGGTGGGTCCCTCGCTCATCGCAGGGATTCTAGGCGCGAGGATTCTCCGCGAAAGACTTAGGTGTCTCCGGGGGTCGGCCGATGGTTCCACAGGACCGCCGAACGGCGGTGGTCCACGCTGAAGGGACCCGGTCCGGCATGGAGATCGACGAGCTGCTCCGCTACACGGTGGAGCGAGGTGCCAGCGACCTGCACCTCAAGGTCGGCAACGTGCCCTTCATCAGGGTGGACGGCACGCTGACGCCGACCGATTTCGACGTGCTCAGCTCCACCGACACCGAGTCGTTCGCCATGCTGCTCATGTCCGAACACAAGAAGCGTGAGTTCTCCGAAACCAGTGAGGCCGACCTGGGGACGACGCTCACCGGCGTCGGCCGCTTCCGGGTCAACGTGTTCCGGCAGCGCGGCGTGGTGGGCCTCGCGATCCGTCGTGTCCGCAGCGAGGTGCCGACCTTCGAAGAGCTCCGGCTTCCCCCCGTCATGGAGACGCTGGGGGATTCGCCGAGAGGCTTGGTGTTGATCACCGGTCCTACCGGAACCGGCAAGACCACGACGATCGCCTCGATGATCGGACACATCAACCGGACGCGACGAACGCACATCGTGACGATCGAGGACCCGATCGAGGTCGTGCACGATGACGTGCTCTCGATCATCCAGCAGCGCGAGATCGGGATCGACACCGACAGCTACGCCAACGCTCTCAAGCACGTGATCCGCCAGGACCCCGACGTGATCTTCGTCGGTGAGATCCGTGACGGCGACTCAGCCCTCAGCGCCATCCAGGCCGCCGAGACCGGGCACCTGGTGATCTCGACCCTCCACACGATCGACTGCATGGAGACGATCAACCGCATCCTCGACCTGTTCCCCCCGCACCAGCAGAAGGAGGTGCGGACCTCGTTCGCGGGCTCGCTGCGAGGGATCGTGTCGCAGCGACTCGTGGTGAAGGCGGACGGCAAGGGCCGCGTGCCCGCCATCGAAGTGTTGGTGAACACCGGCCGTGTGTTCGACCGGATCGTCGATCCTGCCACCACGGACCAGATCGTCGACGTGATCAGCGAAGGCGAGTTCTACGGCATGCAGACGTTCGACCAGTCGCTGGTGAAGCTGGTGAAGGACGGCCTGGTGAGCGAGGACGACGCCCGACGTGCCGCCACCAACCCCCACGACTTCGACCTGCAGCTCCGTGGGGTCCTGGACCGGCTGTCGTCCATGCCCGAGTCCGAGGGCCTGCCCTTCTAGATCTCGCCCGCGGCGCGCTGCGCCCGGATCTCCATGGGATGGCGGCGGTAGCCGTATCCGATCGCCAGTATGAGGTACACCGGGATGAACAGCGGACCCCACGCTTCGTATTGACGGACGTGGTGCTGCTCGTGCGCGAGGAGGCGCCCGGTGACGGGCCGCGCCGAGAGGATGACGAACCCCACGGTCATGGCCACGCGGTGTGCGCGGAGCATCGCGGCGGTGAGGCCC
>JBKPMF010000148.1:0-3060 GCA_046732015.1 Actinomycetota bacterium | reverse complement strand
ATCACCCCCATGGGCCGAGGCTGCTCGGGATCCAGGATGGAGAGCGTCTTCATGTGACCGGGGGTAAGACCGTGTTCGCGCAGCAGCGCCAGGTGCTCGCCTCGCTGGAACTTCTCCATCGTGAACCGGGCCATCAGTCGCCAAACCTCCCAGGCGACGGTTCGCTTCGATCTCGTGCTCACACCCCCATGGTAATGGGTCCGTCACGATACTTCAAGCCGCCCAACCTTTGAGAGAGACAGATACTTGACACTTCGCAAAGACCTGTGCGAGAGTCGCACGCATGACGGACAACGCGATCGTGGTGGAAGGCATCAAGAAGCGGTACGACGAGGTGATCGCCCTGGCAGGGGTCGATCTCGAGGTCGAGGCCGGCACGGTGTTCGGGCTGCTCGGTCCCAACGGGGCGGGCAAGACGACCATGGTGCGGGTACTCGCCACGGTGCTCGACCCTGATGAAGGCCGGGCCCAGGTCCTGGGATACGACGTGATCAAGCAGGCCGATGCCGTGCGTCGGCGGATCGGGCTCGCCGGGCAGTACGCCGCCGTCGATGCCAACCTCACCGGCCGCGAGAACCTGCAGATGGTGGGCGTCCTCAGCCAGATGCAAGGGTCGGAGATCGGGCCGCGCGCTGGGGAGCTGCTCGACGCGTTCTCGCTCACCGATGCCGCCGATCGCCCGGTCCGCACGTATTCGGGCGGGATGCGACGTCGTCTGGACATCGCGGCCTCACTCGTCCACCGTCCGCCGATCCTGTTCCTGGACGAACCCACGACCGGCCTGGACATCACCAGCCGCAACGCGTTGTGGGACATGATCCGCGACCTGGTCGACCAGGGCACCACGGTGCTCCTCACCACGCAGTACCTGGAGGAAGCCGACCAACTCGCCTCCCGCATCGCGGTGGTCGACGAGGGCAAGGTGATCGCCAACGACACGCCGGTCGCGCTGAAGGCCGACCTGGGGAGCACGGTGGTCGAGATGGAGATGCGCGACGCACAGATCGCCGACCGGGCCGTGCAGATCGTCACCGGCCGATTCGAGGGTCGGGCGGAGTCCGAGGGGTCGTTGGTGCGGATCGCCTCCGACCAGGGCGCGCACGCGCTGGTCGAGGTTCTTCGCGCGCTGGACGTCGAGCACCTCGAGCCGGTCACGCTCGTCGTCCGTGAACCCAGCATGGACGACGTGTTCCTGACCCTGACGGGCCACCGGGCCGAATCCGCCACCGATGACGATCCTCCGTCCAGTCCTTCCCGATCCTCGCGAGGTGCCGCATGAGTTCCGCCGCCGTTCCCGCCACCGCCGACATCGCCCGCGACCGCACGATCCCGTTCTCGCTGGTCCGCGACACCCTGGCGATCACGAAGCGCAACCTGATCGCCTATCGCCGTGTGCCGCAGTTGCTGGTCTTCTCCACCATCCAGCCGGTCATCTTCGTCCTGATGTTCACCTACGTGTTCGGCGGCGCCATCGATACGGGGCCGATCCCGTACATCGACTACCTGATGCCCGGCATCTTCGTGCAGGTCGTGGTGTTCGGTTCGATCGCCACCGCCATCGGCCTCGCCACCGACCTGAAGAGCGGGTTGCTGGAGCGTTTCCGCTCCTTGCCCATGGGTCGCTCGGCGGTGTTGACCGGCCGGACGTTCGCCGACCTCACGCGCAACGTCTTCGTGGTGACGCTGATGATGGTCGTCGGCTTCCTCGTGGGGTGGCGCATCCACACGAACGTGTTCGGGCTGATCGCGGGAGGGCTGCTGGTCCTGATGTTCGGCTACTCCATGTCGTGGATCTTCGCCACCGTCGGCCTGGCGATGGGCGATCCGGAGACGGCCCAGGCCGCCGCCTTCCCGGTCCTGGCGCCGCTGGTGTTCGCCTCGTCCGCGTTCGTTCCGGTCGACTCGATGCCGTCGTGGCTGCAGCCGTTCGCCGAGCATCAGCCCGTGTCGGTGACGGCGTCGGCCGTCCGCGCGCTCACGCTCGGCGGTCCTACCGCCAGCTGGGTGCTGCAGTCGATCGCTTGGACGGTCGTGATCCTGGCGGTCTTCGGTCCGTGGGCGGTGCGCATCTACCGCAAGTCCGTGTGAGGCGCTGACAAGGCGTCCATGGCGTTCGACGGCGAACTCGTCACCGCCCGCGACCGCGGCGTCTGGCGTCGATGGCTGCAACGCCATCACGCTTCGCGTGACGGCGCCTTCGTGGAGTTCCACAAGAAGGCCAGCGCCTCTCGCAGCATCACGTACGAAGAGGCGGTCGAGGAGGCGCTGTGTTTCGGCTGGATCGACTCGAGGCCGAAGAAGCTGGACGATGATCGGTGGGCGCTCTGGTTCGCGCCGCGGAAGCCCAAGAGCGTGTGGTCGGCCATCAACAAGGAGCGCGTGGAACGTCTGATCGCCGACGGCACGATGACCGAGGCGGGCCTCGCGGCCATCGAGGTAGCGAAGGCCAACGGCGCGTGGGATCAACTGAACGACAGCGATGCCCTCCTGGTTCCCGACGACCTCGCCGCCGCGTTCGACGAGCACGCGGACGCACGCCGCCACTGGGACGCGTTCCCACCCAGCGTCCGCAAGCAGATCCTCGGATGGATCAACAGCGCCAAGCGCGACGAGACGCGCGCCAAGCGGGTCGAGGAGACCGCGACCTCCGCAGCCGAGAACATCCGCGCCCATCAGTGGCGCCCGAAGACCTAGTCAGCACTCGAGTACCGTGGGCGTACCATCGCGAGCGTGCCACGTCGCTCCGACTCCCTCGCCCGGCCGCTCCTGATCTTCGCCGGCCTCGCCCTGGTTGCGCTCACCGTGGTGGCGGTCACGGGGGCCTTGGTGGTGCGCCAGGCCGCCACCGAGCAGGCGCTGGCGGAAGCGAAGCAGCTCACCGACGTCTCCGCCCGACTGGTCGAACGCCGCGTGAACGAGGGGCTCTTGACCGGCGACGCCGAGACCTTGGGCGCCGTGGCGTCCGTGGTGTTCGACGCGGTGAAGGTGGACCCGATCGTGCGCGTGAAGATCTGGTCGCGCGACGGCACGATCGTCTATTCGGATCAGACCGAGCTGATC
>JBKPMF010000147.1:0-16055 GCA_046732015.1 Actinomycetota bacterium | reverse complement strand
GTGTGCCATCGCGAACGTCGAGATCAACGCGGCGTCGTTGAAGGACGAGGGCGTTCGGGGCGAGATGCTCGAGGAGCTCGAGAGCCTCAAGGGCCGCGCGGATCAACTGCTGGAGCAAGCCCAGACCGCGTTCAAGCTGCGCCTCACGTCCTAGCCGGTCTTGCGGGCCGCCCCGGCGTGGGGCAAGGTCAGGGTTATGAGGATCGACGCGATCGTCTTCGATTGCCTCGACGCCCCGCCCCTGGCTCGCTTCTGGGCGGAGGCGCTCGGATGGCGCATCGCCGCCTACGACCAGGCCGAGCTCGACCGGCTCGCCGACAAGGGGATCCACGACCCCGAAGACGACCCGTCGGTCATGGTGGAGCCGCCTGAGGACGAGATGCCTGGTTTGCCGGTGCTGTTGTTCACCGAGGTGCCGGAAGACAAGGCCGGCAAGAACCGGGTGCACGTCGACGTGGTCGCGCAGCAGACCGTCGACGAAGACGTGATCCGCCTCGAATCCATGGGGGCCACCCTCCGCAACTGGGCCGAGGAAGAGGGCACCGTCTGGGCCGTGATGCTCGATCCGGAGGGCAACGAGTTCTGCGTCATGCCCCCTGAGGACGACGCGTAGTCGTCTTCGGCTCGGGTACCCCGGCGTCAGAACAGACCGACGGTGCGGCCGTCCTCGTCGATGTCGACCTGCTGGAAGGCAGGCGTTTTGCCCAGACCGGGCATGCGCTGCATGTCGCCGCAGAGCACGACGACGAACCCGGCACCGGCGCTGGGAACCACGCTGCGCACCGGGAGACGGAAGCCCGTCGGCCGGTTCAACATGAGCGGGTCGTGGCTGAGCGAGAGGTGGGTCTTCGCCATGCACACCGGCACCTGGCCGAAGCCGAGTTCCTCCATGCGCGCGAGGTCCTTCTCGGCCTGCGGTAGGTAGTCGACCCCGTCGGCGCCGTACAGCCGGGTGGCGATCGCGTCGATCTGTTCCTTCAGCCCGGCGCCGGTCGGGGTGAGGAAGTCGAACGTGTTCGGCCGCTCACACGCTTCGACCACGGCGTTCGCGAGGTCGATCGCGCCCTTGCCGCCCTCGGCGAACGCCCGGTTGACCACGACCGTCTCGGCGCCGGCCCCCACAGCCAGCTCCTCGATCGAGGCGATCTCGGCATCCGTGTCGGTGGGGAAGTTGTTGATGGACACGACGCACGGCAGGCCGTAGGCGCGAACGATCTCGATGTGGGCGCTGAGGTTGTCGATGCCCCGGCGCAACGCGTCGAGGTCTTCGTTCTGGAGGTCGTTGAAGGCCATGCCACCGTGGGACTTCGTGGCCCGCACGGTGGTCACCAGCACCGCGGCGCTGGGAGCGAACCCGCCGGCGCGGCACACGATGTCGCAGAACTTCTGGAAGCCGAGGTCGGAAGCGAACCCCGCCTCGGTGACGACGTAGTCCGCCAGCTTCAGCGCCACGCGGTCTTCGATGATCGAGTTGTTGGCGTGCGCGATGTTGCCGAAGGGCCCCGCGTGGGCGAGCACGGGCTGGCCCTCCAGGGTCTGGACCAGGTTCGGCTTGATGGCGTCCTTCATGATCACCGTCATCGCGCCGCCGGCCTTGAGGTCGTCGGCCGTCACGGGGTCGCCCTCGTAGGTTGAGGCCACGACGATGCGGCCCAGTCGGGCGCGCAGATCCTTGAGGTCGCTCGCGAGCGCGAACACCGCCATGATCTCCGAGGCCGCCGCGATCACGAAGCCGTCCTGACGGGGAACACCATGCGCCTTGCCGCCCAGGCCCGCCACGATGTTACGCAGCTCCCGGTCGTTCATGTCCATCGTGCGGGGCCAGGTGATCGACTGCGGGTCGATGTTCAGCACGTTGCCGTGGTAGATCGACGCGTCGAGCGCGGCCGCCAGCAGGTTGTGGGCGGCCGCCACCGCGTGGAAGTCGCCGTTGAAATGGAGGTTGAACTCCTCCATGGGCACCACCTGGGCGTAGCCGCCGCCGTTGCCGCCTCCTTTGATGCCCCAGACCGGGCCCATCGACGGTTCACGCAGGCACAACATGACGTCCTTGCCGATCTCGCCCAGGCCTTGGGTGAGCGACACGCTGGTCGTCGTCTTGCCCTCGCCGGCCTTCGTGGGGGTGATCGCCGTGGCGATGATCAGCTTGCCGTCGGGTCGGTCGGCGAGCCGGTCCAGGATCGACAGGTCGATCTTGGCGCGGTAGCGGCCGTACTGCTCCAGCTCATCGTCCTGGATCCCCGCGGCGGCAGCGATCTCCGCGATGGGCTTCAGCGCGGCTTCCTGGGCGATCTCGAGACCTGACTTCATGGCGGTTGGACGTCCTTCCATCGGCGTGGTCTGGCGTTTGATCGAGCGTTCAATCCCCGACGATACGACCCGGCGGGGCCCGGGACCAAACGGTCGTTGCGCCCTGGGCGACTCCCCAAAAGGTCAGTGAGGCCGGGGAGAGGTCAGTGACCGTTCGCCGGCGGAAGGCGATACTGGCTGCGATGGCCACCACCGAACCGATCCGTCGCAGCGCCACCCCCGTGCGTCTCACCGCGCTCCGCAACGGGGTGCGTTCGGAACGACCGGACCAGCTCGCCACCGAGGAGCCGCTCGAGATCCGTGTCGGCGGGCCCGGGCAGGACGCCTCGCAGGTGGCCGTCACGATGCGGACCCCCGGCGGAGACTTCGAGTTGGCGGTCGGCTTCCTGTTCACCGAAGGGCTGATCGGTCCGGCCGACCTGCAACGGGTGGCCTACTGCGACGACGTCGACGATGAGACCCAGCGCTACAACGTGGTGACCGTCACCCTCCAGCGTCCGTTCGACGCGGCGTCGGTACGCCGGAACTTCTACGCGACGTCCTCGTGCGGGGTCTGCGGGAAGGCGGCGCTGGACGACATCGAGGTGCGGTGCGCCCCGGTCGCGACGGGAACGCGCGTGGACGCCGAGGTGCTGGTGTCGCTGCCTAACCGACTGCGCCAGAAGCAGCGCGTGTTCGATCGAACCGGCGGGCTCCACGCCGCCGGGCTGTTCGACGTCGAGGGCCGGCTCGTCTCGCTGCGCGAGGACGTCGGACGGCACAACGCCGTCGACAAGGTGGTGGGGGAGCAGCTGCTGGCCGGCTCGATCCCGCTCGCCGACCACGTGTTGCAGGTGAGCGGGCGCGCCAGCTTCGAGATCGTGCAGAAGGCCGCCGTGGCCGGGATCCCCGTGGTGAGCGCCGTCAGCGCGCCGTCGTCCCTGTCGGTCGAGGCCGCGGAACGCTTCGGGATGACGCTGGTGGGGTTCGTTCGCGACGGGGGCTGCAACGTGTACAGCCACCCCGAGCGCGTGGTCTAAGGCTCTTGACGCGCTCCGGGGACGCGTGCCTGCCAGTCGTAGATCACCGACGTCCGGAAGATCAGGTCGTGCACCGAGGCGTTGCGCTTGCTCACCGCCGACCACAACAGCCCGAGCGGGAACACGACGCAGGTGATGGCCCGCAGGAGGGCCATCGTGAAGCCGAGGGTGCCACCGGATCGGCTCACGATGCGCAGCCCCATGATCCGCATCCCGGCGGTGCGCCCGACGCCGGCCCAACCGATCGCGAGCGCGATCGCGGCCAGGATGAGCGCGGCGGTGATGAACTGGGTCGAGGAGACCACGGGCCAGGTGAATCTCCTGGGCTCGCGGAGGAACCGGAAGGCGGAGTAACCCAGGTAGGCCGCGCCGACCAGCACGACCACGTAGGCGGCGTCGATCACCATCGCGGTGATCCTGGACACGACGCCGGCGCGTAACCCCTGCCGCTCGCGGGCTCCCGCCGGGTAGGCGTGCGTCGGTGGATGGGTCGCCGTGTCCGCCACGTCAGTCGTCCCTGGGTTCGCCGGGAGCTTCGAGCTCGCGGTGCTCGCGCCGCAGCATCCGGTCGACGATCTTGGACACCAAACCGTCGGCATCCATGCCGCGAACACGAACGGTCTGCACCGTCTCGCTGGCCATCGCACCGGAAGACTCGCGGATGATGGACGGCAGGTCGATCTCGTCCATGACCTCCTGCGTGATCTCGGCCAGGTCGAGGCGATCGATGACCCCGCGGATGTCGACCCGTTCGACGATCTCGTTGACGTCGACGCGGTCCACCACCTTCTCGATCGGCAGGTCCTCGACGATCTGCTCCATGTCGACGCGCTGCACCACGGCGTTCACATCGACACGATCGACGATGGCGGCGATGTCGAGCCGGTCGACGATGCGATCCATGTCGACGTCCTCGACGATCGCGTTGATGTCGACCCGTTCCTTCACGATCTGCGTGAGGTCGACCTGATCCAGGATGGCCTTGGTGATCTCGGGGATCAGCACCGTGAGGAACGCGGTGGCCGCCTGTGCCGTCTCGGCCTGCGTCGCCTTCCACTGCCCGTCCAGGAGCCGGGCGGCCCCCGCGGCGGTTTCCGACGCTCCCTGCAGCGCGGCGGGGTTCGTGACCCAGGACATGATCGGTCCCACGGCCTCGGCGGCCGACTTCGCCGCGGAGGCGGCAGCTTCGGCCGCGGTGATGGCGGCGCCCAAGCCTGCACCGGCCATGGTCGCCGCGGGGTCTTCGCCCTCGTCGTCAGCCGACTCGGGCATCGTGGATCGGAGGGCGTCGGCCACCGCGGAGGCTCCCGCCGAGAACATGCCGGCGCCGACCCGCATGCCCTGCTCCAGCAGTGTCGCCATACCGGCGCCGGGGACCACGGGCGGCGGGTCTTCAGGCTGGTCGGCATCGGCATCGGCGGCGAGGGCCTCTTCCCAACTCATCTCCGGTCCGTCGTCGACGGCGGCAGGATGGGCCTCGTGCGAGTCCACCGGGATGCCGACGACCTCGTCGGAAGCGTGGACGGAGGGCAGGCGCACGACGTTGTCGTGCTCGCCGTCCTCGGGGTCAGGCGGCGTGCCGCCGATCGGGATGCGATCCATGCCCCCATCATGGACCCGGGCGGGGATCCGTGCCCACCCCGACCTTGGGCCAGCATGCTGTCCACCGCGTTCACGTCATGCCGCCCCCCCGACGTACCATGGGAAGGCACAACCGGTGAAAGGAGCCGCTCGATGAAGAACGGGCTCACGCGACTCACCGAGCCGATGGTCCGCGACAACGGCGAACTGCGCGTCGCCACCTGGGATGAAGCCCTCGATCGGGCCGCTCAGGGACTGCGCAGCGCCACGGAGCGGAACGGCGGCAACGGGGTCGGCCTGTTCAGCTGCAGCAAGGCCACGAACGAGATGAACTTCGTCGCACAGAAGTTCGCGCGTCAGGTCTTGCTGAGCAACAACATCGACTCATGTAACCGCACCTGACACGCTCCTTCTGTGGTCGGTCTGGCCACGGTGTTCGGAGCAGGTGGCGGTACGAGTTCATACGAGGAGATCGAGCACACCGATCTGATCCTCCTGTGGGGATCGAATGCGCGAGCGGCGCATCCGATCTTCTTCCATCACGCCCTCAAGGGCATCCACAACGGTGCCCAGATGGTGGTGGTCGATCCCCGGCGCACCGAGTCGGCTGAGTGGGGCGACCTGTGGCTGGGCATCGACGTCGGCTCCGACATCGGGCTCAGCAACACGATCGCGCGCGAGATCATCGTCAACGACCTCCAGCACCATGCCTTCATCGAAGGGGCGACGCTCGGGTTCGACGAGTACCGGGATTCAGTCATGGACTGGACCCTGGAGCGCGGCGAGGACGTCACCGGGGTTCCGGGCGAGATCATCCGCGAGGTCGCGCACGCCTACGCCAAGGCCGATCGGGCCATGATCTGTTGGACGCTCGGCATCACCGAACACCACAACGCCGTGGACAACGTGGTGTCGCTGATCAACCTCGCGCTGCTCACGGGCCACGTGGGGGTGTACGGCAGCGGCGTGAACCCACTCCGCGGTCAGAACAACGTCCAAGGGGGAGGCGACATGGGCGCCATCCCCAACAAGCTCCCCGGTTTCCAGGACATCGAACAGGACGCCGAGGCACGCGCGAGGTTCGAGGCAGCCTGGGGCGTGCCGATCACGCCGAAGTACGGCTGGACCCTCACCCAGATGTTCGAGGCGATGGAGCGCAAGGAACTCACGGCCGCCTACGTCATCGGCGAGAACCCGGCATCGAGCGAAGCCGACAAGACCCACACCGAGGAACTGCTCACCGGGCTGGACTGCCTGATCGTGCAGGACCTGTTCATGACCAGGACCGCCGAACTCGCCGACGTGGTGTTCCCGGCCTCGAACGCGGCCTTCGAATCCGACGGCACCGTGACCAACAGCGAGCGACGCGTGCAGCGGGTGCGCAAGGCCCTGGATCCACCCGGTAGCGCGCGTGACGACATCTGGATCATCGGCCAGCTCGCGGACCGGCTCGGCGCCGGCTGGGGGGCGGTCACCCCGCACGAAGCGTGGGAGGAGCTCCGCACCTTGAGCCCCATGCACGCCGGCATGAGCTGGCAACGCATCGAGGACCTGGGTGGCCTCCAGTGGCCCTGCCCGGACGAGGACCACCCGGGCACGCTGTACCTGCACTCCCGCCTCTGGGCGTTCGACGACCCCGCGGTCCAGGGCGCGAAGGCACCGTTCTCGATCGTGATCGACGAGCCTCCCGTGGACGAGTTGTCCGAGGACTTCCCTTTGCGCCTCACCACCGGGCGCCGGCTGGACTCCTACAACACCGGCGTGCAGACCGGGGGCTACACCTCGCCGCTGCGACGGGGCGAGACGATCGACGTCTCGCCCGAGGACGCCGAACGGATGGGGCTGGCCGAGGAGGAATGCGTGCTGGTCTCGAGCCGCCGCGGCACGGTGGAGGTGCCGGTGCACGTGGACCATGCGTTGCGGCCGGGGCTGGTGTTCATGACGTTCCACTTCCCCGACCAGGTCGACACGAACGTGCTCACGATCGAAGCCACCGACCCCCGATCGGGCACGGCGGAGTTCAAGGCGGCGGCGGTGCGGATCGACAAGATGCCCGACGCCGTTCCGGTCTCGCGCGGAGCCGGGGAGTAGCATCCCGGCCGTGACGCGTTCTGCCCCACGCCCAACGGTTTCGCCGAGCCGCGCAGCGGCGATCTCGAAGGTGGTGCCGTGGACCTGCACCTGATGCTCGCCTCACCCTCGGAGGACGAGCGCGCAGCGGTCGATGACCTGCTCGGGGAACCCACCAGCGGCTGGCACGGCGCCGAGCGCGATGAGGTCACGCACCGCGTGGCCCGGGGGGGTCGCGCGGCCCGCGAGCAGCGCGACCTGTTGCTGCCCGCCCTGCACGCCCTGCAGTCCCGGGTGGGATGGATCAGCCAGGGTGGCCTGAACTACGTCAGCGAGCGACTCACGGTGCCGCCCGCCGAGGCCTACGGCGTCGCCACCTTCTACGCGATGTTCAGCGTCCAGCCCCGAGCCGAGATCGTGGTCCATGCCTGCGACGACCTTGCGTGCCGCATGAGCGGCGGCGAACTGGTCTGCGACGCGCTGCAGGCCACGTTCGGTGAGCCCGGTGCCGCCGAGGGAGAGGTCACCTGGGTGCGCAGCCCGTGTCTCGGCATGTGCGAACGCGCGCCCGTCGCGCTGGTGCAGACCTCGGGTGAGGGCGGGCAGGACGTGACGTTCGGCCAGGTCGATCCGCGGCAGGTGCAGCACCTGGTGACCAAGACGCTGGCGGGCCAGGAGTTCTCACGGCCCACCGACCCACAGGTGTCGTCGGCGCCGCAGACGTGGGACGCCGACGGGCGGGCGACGCTCCGGCTGCTGCGTCGCGTCGGGGTCGTCGATCCGGCCTCGATCGACGACTATCGGGCCCACCACGGGTACGAGGCGCTGAGGCGGGCGATCCAGCTGGGACCGGAGGAGACCCTCCGGGAGATCACCGACGCGAAGTTGCTGGGTCGCGGCGGCGCCGCGTTCCCCACCGGGGTCAAATGGAAGGCGGTGGCCGAACAACTCGATCACCCGCACTACTTCATCTGCAACGCCGATGAGTCGGAACCGGGAACGTTCAAGGACCGCGTCGTGATGGAGTCCGACCCCTACGCGGTGATCGAGGCCCTGACGATCGCGGGGATCACCACCGGGTGCACGGATGGGTACGTGTACATCCGGGGGGAGTACCCGCTCGCGACCTCGCGCCTGGAGCACGCCCTGACGGAAGCTCGGCGCCACGGGTTCCTGGGCGCCGACATCATGGGCCATGGCATCGACTTCGACATCGAGGTGCGGCGTGGCGCGGGTGCCTACATCTGTGGCGAGGAGACGGCCCTGTTCAACTCCCTCGAGGGCAAACGCGGGGAGCCGAGGAACAAGCCACCGTTCCCCGTGCAGCGCGGGCTCTTCGGCAAGCCCACGGGGATCAACAACGTCGAGACCCTGATCAACGTGCTCGAGGTCCTGCGCATCGGGGGCCAGGCCTACGCCGAGCTGGGGAGCGAGGGCTCGACCGGCACGCGGTTGTTCTGCGTGGCGGGTTCGGTGGCGAGCCCGGGGGTGTACGAGGCCGAACACGGCGTCACGCTCGGCGAGGTGCTCGCGCTGGCGGGCGGGGCGGAGGGCAACCTGAAGGCGGTGCTGTTGGGCGGCGCGGCTGGCGGTTTCGTTGGACCCGACCGTCTCGACATCCCGCTCACGTTCGAAGACGCGCGCGCCGGCGGCTACACGCTGGGCTCGGGCGTGGTGCTGGCGATGAATCAGGCGGTCGACCTGGTCGATGTCTGCCTGCGGATCGCCCGGTTCTTCCGCGACGAGTCGTGCGGCCAGTGCGTACCGTGCCGGGTGGGGACCGTCCGTCAGGAGGAGGCGCTGCACCGACTCGCGAACGACCGCACGATCGGATCGCACGCCGACGAGATGGCCCTGCTCGCCGACGTTGCCCAGGTGATGCGCGATGCCTCGATCTGCGGGCTCGGCCAGACGGCGGCCAACGCCGTGCAGTCCGCGATCGAAGGGCTCGGCGTGTTCGGCGCCGCGACGGCCACCGCCGCCGATGGCGACGTCCCCACGCCGACCGAGGAACAGGAGTCATGACGATGGGACCGGAGCGATGAGCCAGGCCGTGCCCCTCGAGCCGCCCCGCCGCCTGCTCTCGATCGAGGTCGACGGCGACGAGGTCCGCGTGCCCGAGGGCGCCACGATCCTCGATGCGTGCCGTGCCATGGGCGTGGACACGCCCACGCTGTGCTTCGCCGACAACCTCACGCCCGTGAACGCCTGCCGCGTGTGCGTCGTCGAGGTCGAGGGCGCGCGCACGCTGGTTCCGGCCTGCAGTCGCACGGCGGAGGACGGGATGAAGGTCAAGACGGATACCGAGCGCGTGGAGCGTTCGCGCAAACTGGTGCTCGAGCTGCTGGCTTCCAGCGTCGAGATGGACCTGACCAGCCCCGACGTCCACCGCTGGATGCAGGAGTACGAGACGGATCCGGGCCGGTTCGGGGCCACGATGCCAGAGCTCCCAGCGGGTGAGCGCGACGCCCGGGAACCGGGCCATCACCACGACCCCGTCGACCCCATGGTGGCCGAAGGCGTCGCTCAGCCGATCAAGATCGACAACGAGCTCTACGTGCGCGATTACTCGCGCTGCATCCTCTGCTACAAGTGCGTGGAGGCCTGCGGCGTCGACGCGCAGAACACGTTCGCGATCGCGGTGGCGGGGCGCGGGTTCGATGCCCGGATCTCGACGGAGTATTCGGTCGGCCTCGATGAGAGCGCGTGCGTCTACTGTGGGAACTGCATCGGGGTCTGTCCCACCGGCGCGCTGATGTTCACGTCCGAACACGAGATGCGCGAAGCCGGCACCTGGGACGAAGAGGAACAGACCGTCACCAGCACGATCTGTCCGTACTGCGGGGTCGGCTGCCAGCTCGACCTGCATGTCCAGGACAACGAGATCGTGAAGGTGACGAGCCCGGCGGACAATTCCGTGACGAACGGCCACCTGTGCATCAAGGGGCGGTTCGGCTTCCAGTACGTGCAGGCGCGCAAGGGCGACGATCCCGCGGCCCGAAAGCGTCGCCAGCGTCGCGAGGCGCGTGACTGAACCGGCAGGGTCGCTCGGCGCCACCGGCGTGGTACTGGCCGGCGGGCGCTCGACACGGTTCGGTTCGGACAAGCTCGCGGCCGCGTATCGAGGCATGCCCTTGCTGCACCACGCGGTCCTGCGACTGGTCGAGGTGACGCACGACGTGGTGGTGGTCCTGCCCCCCGACGGCGAACCTCCTGTGCTGCCACCGGGCGTGCCCGTTCGCTTCGTGCAGGATGCGGTCGAGGGGCAGGGACCGCTGGAGGGGGCCCTCAGCGGGCTCTCGAGCGTCGGGACCGAGCTCGCCGTCCTGGTGGGCGGCGACATGCCCGAGCTCTCCACCGCGGTCGTGATCGAGATGCTGCGGGTGGCGGCCGCTTCGGGGGCCGACGCGGTGGCCCTGCAGGACGGCGAACGGGTCCGGCCGTTGCCGCTCGTGGTCCGCGCCGAGCCCGCTCGCGAGGTCGCACACGCGCTCCGCCATGCGGGGGAGCAGCGTCTGCGTTCGCTGCGGGAGGGGCTGCGCACCGCCGTGATCGACGAGCCCACCTGGCACGCCCTCGACCCGAACCGCGGGTCGCTCCGAGACATCGACGAGCCTGCCGATATCGAGCACCCCCCGACATAGACTCGCCGCCATGAGCCACGTCGAGCCATTGCGCGTGGGCGATGTCGAGATCGCCGTCCTGTGCCAGGGATGGGCACCGCTCCCGCTGGCCGACGAATCAACAGGTCACGACGTGGACCGCGCGCGAGAGCGACGAACCTTCCCGTGGGCGTTCGACGGTGACGCCCACTGGCAGTGGCATGTCCAGGCGTTCATCGTCCGAACACCGAGCGGTCTCACCATGGTGGACACCGGCCTGGGAGGGAACCGCCCGGTGGCCCCGTGGGCGGCGGGAGAGGGCCTGACCGCCGAGCAGGCCTACGAGGATGCGGGCGTCGACCCCTCGGAGGTTTCCACGGTCGTGCTGACCCACATGCATCCCGATCATTCGGGCGGGATCCGAGGAAGTGACGGCGAGCCCCGCTTCACCAACGCCCGTCACGTCCTGCACCCGGCGGACTGGGCGTTCTTGGCCGAGGAGCTGTCCGAGTTCTCGGCGCAGGCGCGGCCCGGTCTGTACCGCCTGCACGAACTGGGGATGCTGGATCTTGACGAAGAGGACCGCGAGGTGGCCCCCGGGATCGAGGTGCGGCACACGCCCGGCCATACGCCGGGCCACCGCAGCGTGCTGATCCACGTGGGTGACGAGGTCATCCTGCTCACCGGCGACCTGCTGCATCTCCCGGACCAGTTCGCGAACCCGTCCTGGGGATCGGATCATGACGAGGATCCCGACGTAGGTGCCCGATCACGGGCGACGATCGTGTCGGCCGCCGCTGACGGCGGCTGGGCCGTGGGTGTGCCGCACTTCGCCGAACCCTTCGGCACGGTGACCGAGTCGGGCTGGAGCTCCCGATGGAACGGGTAGTCGTGGCGCTGGGCGGCAACGCCCTCCTCCGCCAAGGCGCTGAGGACACCTTCGAAGAGATGTACCGCGCCAGTCGCGAGGCGGCCGAGCGCATCGCCGACATCGCCGCCGAGGGCTGGGAGGTGGTCGTCACCCACGGGAACGGTCCCCAGGTTGGCAGGATCCTGCTGCAGCAGGAGGCCGCGCGGGAAGTCGTGCACCCGATGCCGCTCGACGTGTGCGGCGCCGAGAGCCAGGGTCAGATCGGCTATCTCCTGCAGGTGACGATCGGCGACGTGTTCTTCGAGCGGGGCATGGAGCGGCCGGTGGCCACCGTCCTCACGCTCACCCGGGTTCGCCCCGATGATCCGGCCTTCACCGATCCCACGAAGTTCGTCGGCCCCTTCTACGAACCGGAGGAAGCCCGGGTGTTGGAATCCGAACGCGGCTACGTGATGAAGGCCGATCCTCACGGTGGCTGGCGCAGGGTCGTGCCCAGCCCGTCGCCGTACTCGATCGTGGAGACGCCGGTGATCCGCCAACTGGTGGCCGCCGGCACGATCGTGATCGCGAGCGGCGGGGGAGGCGTCCCGGTGATCGAAGACGGCCCGCGGCTGATCGGTAAGGAGGGTGTGGTCGACAAGGATCGCGCCGCCGCCATCCTGGCGAAGGAGGTCGAGGCCTCCACCCTGTTGATCCTCACGGACGTCAAGAAGGTGCAGCGCGGCTACGGCTCGTTCATGCCCGAGGACATCGATCGCATGACGGTGCGCGAAGCCACCCGGCTGCTGAGGAAGGGCGAGTTCGGCGCCGGGTCGATGGGTCCGAAGGTGGAGGCGGCGGCGACGTTCGCGCGCGGGGGGGGGCGGTCCGTGATCGCGGATCTGGCCGATGCGACCGCGGCGTTGGCCGGTTCGGCCGGCACCCAGATCGTGAAGGACTAGGGCCGGGATCCGCGCCGGGCGGGATTGCGGAACTGCTGCAGGAACACGTATCCGGCGAACACGGTCACCAGGGCCACCAACAGGAGGAGCAGTCCCACGAAGAAGTATTCGAGGAAGCCCCAATTGCTGACGTCGGGGAACAGCCCTGCCATCACCATGACCCCAATCCTATCGGCTCGTTCGTCGGGCGGACCGTGCCGGGGACGCGTTACCCGACGTTCGGTATCAAGCGTTCCGCGTGTCGGCCCGATGACCGATGGGTCTACGAGAACGACGACGCAGGAGCGGATATGTCGCTGAGTGACAAGCAGGCGATCGATCGATCCACCGACGACTACTTCGGCTTCGGGGCCTCGGCGAAGGCCAGCGACGACGCCGCCAGGCAGGATGTCCAGACGGAGGACGACGAAGCGTCCTACGTCGACAGCTGGTACCAGGTCCTCAAAGCCCAGGCGGCGGACGGGGTCTAGGGACAGCTTCGCCTCCCTCGGCGCGCTCCAGACGCGTCGTAGGCTTGGCGCATGCGTCTGGGCATCATCACGGGGGGCGGTGACTGCCCCGGTCTCAACGCCGTCATCCGCGCCGCGGTCCGCAAGGGCGTCGGGGTCCACGGCCACACCTTCATGGGTTTCCGTGACGGCTGGAAAGGCGTCGTGGAAGACGACTCGCTGGGGCTCGGCATCCCGCAGATCACCGGGATCCTCCATCGCGGCGGCACGATCCTCGGCAGTTCCGGCTTGAACCCCTTCCGGGTCGAGGGCGGGGTGGAGGCGGTCGAGGCCACCTTCGAGCGCCGGGGGCTCGACGGTCTGATCGCGATCGGCGGTGAAGGCACCCTGGGGGCGGCGGCGGGGTTCGCCGACCGGGGCCTTCCGGTGGTGGGGGTGCCGAAGACGATCGACAACGACCTCGCAGGCACCGATATCACCGTGGGCTTCCACACAGCGGTGCAGGTGGCCACCGATGCGATCGACCGACTGCACAGCACCGCCGAGAGCCATGATCGTGTGATGTTGGTCGAGGTGATGGGCCGCCACGCCGGATGGATCGCGATCTACGCCGGGATCGCGGGTGGCGCCGACGTGATCTTGATCCCGGAGCACCCGTTCGACATCGAGGACGTGTGCCGGCTGCTCCGCCACCGCCACATGCAACGGAGCTCCTTCTCGATCGTGGTGGTGGCGGAGGGTGCGATCCCGCAGGAGGGGACCCTCGACCTTCCCGAACATGAGCTGGACGAGAACGGGTTCCCGCGGTTGGGCGGTGTCGCCAATCACATCGCGCCGGAGATCGAGAAGCGGACGGGATTCCAGACCCGGGTGACCATCCTGGGTCACGTGCAGCGCGGTGGTTCACCCGTGGCGTTCGACCGGGTGCTCGGAACCCGGATGGGGCTGGCGGCCGTGGACCTGGCGACCGCCGGCGGCTGGGGCCGCATGGTGGCCCGGCAGGCGCAGGAGATCGTCGATGTCCCGCTCCACGAGGCGGTCGACCGCCGCAGCGTGGTGCCCCTGGATCTGTACCGGGACGCCGAGGTCTTCTTCGGCTGAGCCCTCCCGCGGCCCGCGGCTAGACTTCGGACCATGGCTGCCTATCGCGTCGACCTGCGTTCCGACACCGTGACGAGCCCTTCTCTCGCGATGCGGGAGGCCATGGCCACCGCCGAGGTGGGCGATGCGTGGTACGGGGACGATCCCACCGCCAACCGCCTGCAGGAGCTGGCGGCCGAGCGCACGGGGATGGAGGCGGCGCTGTTCGTCCCCACCGGGACGATGGCCAACCAGATCGCGCTGGCGCTCCACGTGCACACGAACGGACACCTGGTGGCCTGCTCAGCCGCCAACCACGTCGCCACGACGGAGGTCATGACCGCGGCGGCGTTGTCGGGGATCGCCTATCGAACGCTCGATCCGGGCCCCCGGGGATGGATCGATGCCGAGCAGGCCCGCACCCTCCTCGAACCCGACAGCTACTACGACGTCGAGATCGTCGACCTGCTCAGCGTCGAGAACACCGTGGGCGGAGCGGGTGGGCGCGTGATGCCCGTCGACGAGCTGGTGAAGGTTCGGGCCGTGGCCTCCGAGGCTGGGGTGCCACTGCACATGGACGGCGCGCGGATCTTCAACGCGGCCGCGGCCGCCGGGGTCGAGGTCTCCGCGTGGACACGCCAGGTCGACACGATGATGTTCTGCGTCTCGAAGGGCCTGGGAGCGCCGATCGGTTCGTTGGTCTGCGGACCCGCCGAGCTGATCCGTGAGGCTCGCCGGCTGAGCATCCTGTTCGGCGGCGCCTGGCGACAGGCGGGCATGATGGCGGCGGCGGGGATCGTGGCGCTCGAGCAGGGTCAGGACCGGCTCGTGGAGGACCATGCGCGAGCTCGCCGGCTCGCCGAGGGCGTCGCGGAGATGCTGCCCGGTTCGATCGACCTCGCGCAGGTCGAAACGAACATGGTCTTCGTCGACACGGCGGCGGTGGGGTTGCCGATGCTCGGGACCGTCGAGCGACTGGCGGACCGGGGCGTGGGCGTGACCCACATCGGCACCGGCGTTCGCATGGTGACCCACGTGGATGTCGACGACGAGGGGATCGCGACGGCGCTCGACGCGTGGAAGTCGATCGCCGCGAACGAGGACTGAATGCTCACGGACGGCTCGCGCGCACGATCCAGGCGCGTGAGTCGAACCACACGCCGTCCTCTCGAGCGTTCGCGACGAGCGTCTCGCGCAGCCGTTCGAGCGCGAGCTCACGACTCGCGGGATCGAGACCATCCACCACCCCTTTGGTAGAGGCGAAGCCACCGATCCACCCGAATGCGTCGGCCACGTCCTGACCGAAGTACATGGGCCGGCGCACGTCGGTGAGCGTGACGTTGGTGAAGCCAGCCGCGTCCAGGACCCGGCCGACCGTCGCCGGATCGGCCAGCGAGAAGTGATCGAGTCCTTCTGGAGTCGGGAGCGGCGATCCGCCGGTGCCCGACAGGGCCGTCTGGATGGCCACGGACCACTCGTTCCGTTCGTGCGCCTGCCACACCATGATCATCAGGCGCCCGTCACGGCGTAGTCCTGTTCCGATGTTAGCGAAGGCCGCGACGGGATCGCGGAAGAACATGGTGCCGAACCTGCTGATCGCCAGATCGAATCGCTCGGACGGGAATTGGTGGTCCTGTGCGTCGGCGTGTTCGAACGTGACGTTGTGGAGACCCTCGGCCTCGGCGAGCCGTTGGGCTCGCTCGATCATCTCCTTCGAGATGTCGAGCCCAAACGCCGACCCGTCGCTGGCGAGGCGAGCTGCATCGCGCGTCGTCTGTCCCGCCCCGCAGCCGACATCCAACACCTGATCCGTGGGACCGATCTCGTAGGCGTGCCGCAGCGCCTCGTTGTGCAGATGAAGCTCGGCGTCATAGTCGATGCGCTGGTGGTCATGGTCGCCCATGACCGTCTTCATACCCAGATGTTTGGCGTGCTGACACTGGACGGGAAGCCGGAAACACCTCACCATGTTGTCGTGATCGGTCACCGGCGAGCCACGAAACACGTCGAAGGCGGCCGTGCCATGGTGGTCAGCGTCTGCGCGGTGCTCTCGCTGCTTGCCACGATGCCCGTCGCCCATGGAGCCTTCCCCGGCTCGAACGGAAAGATCGTGTTCGAGCGAGGCTCGAGGA
>JBKPMF010000146.1:0-2500 GCA_046732015.1 Actinomycetota bacterium | reverse complement strand
GGATGGTTCTCCCGTGCGGCCGCGCGCATCGGCCAGATCGGCGCCGACCCGCGGGACGACGACGACCTCCGCAACAAGAAGGCGCTGCTGGTCCTGCTGGCGGTCCTGATCCTGCCCGTGTCGCTGGTGTGGGGGTCGTCGTACCTGGCGTTCGGTTCGCCGGTCGGCGTGCTGCCGTTCATCTACTTCACGATCTCGGTCAGCTCGCTGGTGTTCTTCGCGAAGACCAAGCGGTTCATGCCGTTCCTGAACGTGCAGCTGCTCGACGTCTTGCTCATGACGGCGCTCGGGATGATGCTGTCCGGCGGGTTCCTCCCGTCCGGAGGCGTGGCGCTGTGGGGGTTCCTGGCTCCGCTGGGAGCGCTCGTCTTCCTCGAGGTGCGTCAGGCGATCGGCTGGTTCATCGGGTTCGCGGTGACGTTCGTGATCCTCGGCATCGTCGGCGAAGTCTTCTTCCTGGACGTCGACGTGCCGGGCTGGTTCACCACCACGATGCTGGCGCTCAACGTGATCGGGACCGGCGCCGTGGCCTTCACGGTGCTGGCGTCGTTCGCTTCGCAACGCAACCAGGCGCTAGCGGCGTTGCGGGTGGAACAGGCGAAGTCAGAGGCGTTGATCACGAACGTCCTGCCCAGCTCGATCGCGGAACGGCTGAAGGACTCGACGGGCTCGATCGCTGACCACGTCGAGTGCGCCACGATCCTGTTCGCCGACCTGGTGAACTTCACCCCGCTCGCCCAACGCATGGAGGCGGCCGAGGTGGTGGGCACGCTCGACCGGTTGTTCTCCCACTTCGACACGCTGGTCGAGCGGCACGGCCTGGAGAAGATCAAGACGATCGGCGATGCCTACATGGCCGCCGCGGGCGTGCCGGATCCATGCGATGACCATGCGACCAGGGCCGCCAAGCTGGCCCTCGACATGCGCGAGGCGATCGCCGCCTCGGAGACCGCCGGGTATGGCGGGCTCGAACTGCGGATAGGCATCAACTCCGGATCGGTCACCGCCGGGGTGATCGGCACGAAGCGGTTCCTCTACGACCTGTGGGGTGACGCCGTGAACACGGCGAGCCGCATGGAGTCCAACGGCACGCCCGGCGAGATCCAGATCACGCGCTCGACCTACGAGCTGATCAAGGATGCGTTCGTGTGCACGCCGCGAGGCGCGATCCCGATCAAAGGCAAGGGCGAGATGGAGACCTGGTACCTCGTCGGTCCTGGCTGAGCCGGCCTACAGCACCTCGGCTACCCACCTTCACCGGCCGTGCTATGACGAACGGACCGAGCCGGGAGGAGACCGGGATGAGCAAGGAGCACATCGCATCGCGCCCGTCGTGGAGCATGGTGGCACTGATGGTGATCGCCGCGGTTGCCGTCGCCGCGATCATCGTTCGCACATCACCGTCGGCCACAGGGAGCACGTCCGACCAGGTCACCACAGCGGACAAGGCTGACGCCGTTGATCGCGTGAAACTGTCGATCGGAGAGACGGCAACCTTGTTCAGGAACGACGCGTTCAGGGTGGTCGCCATCTGCGTCGATGGAGGGGCCGGCACGGTCACGGCCGAGTACGGCGTCCGGGCACTCGTGGACAACACCCTCGTCTTCTCGACCGAAGAGGGCAACGAGACGGACACCCGTCTCGACAAGGCCGACGGCCTCTACCACTGGAGCGGCAGCTACCAGCCGTCGAGCACGACAGCGCTGTACTACGGGTACGACTACTACCAGGAGTTCACGGGCGAGAGCCCAAAGGGCGACCTGTTGATCGGTCGCGTGAGCGCCGGCGTGCACATGCGTGGCGCCGACTGCATCTACAACGGCTTGTTCATCAGCTGACGGTCGCACTCGCAGTTAGCTTCGTTGGAAGGGGGTGGGCGCAGAGCCCACCCCTTCTCCTATTCGAGCCCGGTTCGGAAGCCCTCCCGCCAGGAGGCGAACCGCGGCTGCCACCCGAACTCGCGCTTGGCCTTCGCGTTCGAGGCGCCACGCACGCTGGTCATCATCACGACGCCGGTCTCCCCGACGAACGGTCGAGCGAGCCACGCCGGCATCCTGCGCGGCGACGGTGCGCCGAGCGCGGTCGCGAGCTCGGGGAGCCACGCCGACACCGGCGCCGGCTCGTCGTCGGTCACGTTGTAGATGCCGCGCCGGCCGCCCTCGATCGCGGCGACCGTGGCGGAGGCCGCATCGTCGATGTGGATGAACGACCAGACACCGGTGCCGCCGCCCACGATCGGGAAGCGTCGCTTCCGGATCATCTCGAGCATCGCGGCCCCTTCCCCGAGCGACGTGCCCGGCCCGTAGAACCCGCCGTAGCGCAGCGCGACACCCTCGACGTCGGTGGCGTCGCTGAGCGAGCGCTCGACGTGCAGGATCGCATTGAGCGTCCGGCGCACGCTCGACGGCGGGTCGGTCTCGATCGCGTCGGTCTCAACCTTCACGGGGCCACCGGTGCGTGCGTACACCCACGCGCCAAAGCTCTGCGCGACGAACCGGCG
>JBKPMF010000145.1:0-7877 GCA_046732015.1 Actinomycetota bacterium | reverse complement strand
CCGCTACGCGATCAAATGGAAGAAGGCGTACTACGGACTGCCGGAGGTCGGATGGATCCTCGAGTTGGTCGCCTATGACGTCTCCGTGAACGTGGTGTTCTTCGGCGGCGCGGACTTCGACGCTCCGCCGCCGCTCGGGACCACCGATCGGTCCCGCTACGTCAAGGTGAAGAGCCTGGATGAGGCGGAAGGACCGGAGATGCAAGCGTGGATCGAGCAAGCTCGACACGTGCCGGGCTGGGCCTGGACCGCATGACCCAGCGTCGACGCCCGGCGGTTCGGCTCCGCTAACCATGCCCCAGGCGAACGCGGGAACCAGGGTCGACGTCGAAGAGGCCGGTTCGTGGATACGTGCCCACGTGCCGGTCGCTGGATCGCTGGAGCCGTTCCAGGTCGAACCCTGGGCAAGCGTCTTCCGTGTGCCTGTAGCTGATGACATGGTGTGGTTCAAGGCGTGTGCTCCTCACCACGCGTTCGAGGTCCCGTTCACGGCATCGCTGTCCTCGCGATCGAGCACGGTGACGCAGGTGCTGGCCTACGACGTCGACCGTCGCTGGCTCCTGATGGCCGATGCCGGGGAGTCGCTCAGTGCCCTCGGCAACCCACCCCAGCGCTGGGTCGAGGTCCTGCCCGCCTACGCGGAAGTCCAGATCGGCGAGACCGCGTTCGTGGGCGAACACCTGGCTCGAGGGGTCCCGGACCTCCGGCTTGCACGGCTCCCGCTCCTGTACGAGGAGTTGATGACCTCGACGCTTCCTCTCGACCAGGCTGAGACCGCGGATCTGGCGGCGATCGCCCCGCGACTCCGCGACTGGTGCGAGGAACTCGAGGGTGCCGGTATCCCTGACACGGTCCAGCACGACGACCTGCACATGAACAACGTCTACCTGAAGGGAAGCGTGCTGCGGGTGCTGGACTGGGGCGACGCGTCGATCTCCCATCCGTTCTTCTCGTTGTTCGAAACCTTCCGTTTCCTGGTGGAGGTGAACCGGCTGTCTCCGGGCGACCCGTGGTTCGGGAGACTGCGTGATGCCTACCTCGAACCGTGGGGGCCGGGTCATCGGACGACCTTCGATCTCGCGATGCGGGTCGGGGGAGCCGCGCACGCGATCGCGTGGTTGCATCAGCGCGATGCGCTCTCGAGGTCGGAACGCCTCGCGTTCGACGACGCGTTCGGCGTGATCCTTCGACTCGCCCTGAGGGTCGGCACGCAAGGGTGGGCCGGGTGAGGGTCACCCATCCGGCCCTGTGGCCTAGGGGAGCCGGGATGGTAGACCCACGCTGACCCCGGCGTCGGGGCAGGAGAGGAGTGACCATGCCTCCAACCGTCCAGCAAGGATCCACCGGCGATGCGGTATCGAAGGCGCAGTATCTGCTCGTGCGATGGCTGATCCTGCCGTCGGACCAGATCGACGGCAGCTTCGGTCCAGCCACCACGCACGCCGTTGAGGAGTTCCAGTCCGACGAGGGTCTCAACGTGGATGGCATCGTCGGCCCCAGCACGTGGCAGGCGCTGCTCGCCGGGTTCTCGATCCCGCCCGAGCTCTCCACCGGGTCTTCGGGCTCGGTGGTCAGGAGGCTCCAACGAGCGTTGAACAACGGTCGCAGCGAGTTCGCACCCGGCTCATCGGCCCTCGCGACCGACGGCAGCTACGGACCACACACGAAGAACATGGTCGAAGCGTTCCAGCGGTGGGGACACGTCCCTGACGATGGCGTCGTCGACCTTCGCACCTGGGGGGTGTCCCTCCACGCCGCCGGGCAAGTGCTCGCCAGCGTCGTCGGTGTGTGATCCTTCCAGCGGGTCCTGGTTTCGGCGCCGGCGCCGTGCCTGACCGCGTTTGGCAAGCCGAAGCTGGGGAACATCCGCGTAGCACCATCCATCCTGCTGGAGGGAGAAGGAGGCCTCGCCATGGCCCGAACCACCCTCAGACCGCTCGGCGTCGGCGCACTCTGCCTGACGCTCCTGTTGCTCGCGGCTTGCAGTAGCGACACCCCCGCTGCATCGTCGACCAGCGCCGCCGCGTCCGGATCCTCACCAAGTCCATGTGGCGAGATACCACCTGCTCCTGGCGGTGGGATCGCTGTGACGGAACGGGACTTCGCGATCGAGCCCGCATCGACATCGGCGCCGGCCGGAAAGGTGACCTTCGACATCCAGAACGAAGGGCCGCAGACCCACGAGTTCGTCGTCTTCAAGACGGATCTCGATCCGGCAGATCTTCCGACGAACGCCGATGGGACGGTCGATGAAGAGGGTCAGGGCGTCAAGCACATCGACGAGGTCGAAGACATCGCCCCGTGCACATCCGAGTCGCTGGCGATGAACCTCGCCGCCGGGAACTACGTGCTCATCTGCAATC
Source organism: Actinomycetota bacterium (assembly GCA_046732015.1). Classification (GTDB taxonomy): domain Bacteria; phylum Actinomycetota; class UBA4738; order UBA4738; family HRBIN12; genus JAOUEA01. The sequence goes on along the minus strand of JBKPMF010000145.1, from coordinate 5,514 downwards.
TCCCGGGCCACTATGCATCGGGGATGCACACGGCCTTCACCGTCCGATAGCTGCGCTCGGTGGTCTCCGCGGTGCAGACGGGAGTCGTGACGTGCATGGTGGCTGGCACCTGGTCGGTGTGCTACGGCAGCGTCGGGCCTTCCGCCGTGTGGCGTTTCGACTCCGCCATCACGACCCCGAAGGCTTCGATGACGGGACAACCAGCATCTTGCTTCGAGGACACGTTCGCTCCGCACAAGGGACACGCGCGTTCGATCATGGTTCCCGTCGCTTCCTCCGGATGGCGCAGCGAGGACTCCGGAGAGGGATGGGCACGCAGGTCGTCGCGAACGTCCTTGTCGGCGGCGGTCGCCCAAGCCACGATCACGAAGAGCAACGACGTCGCTCCGACGATCGTGAGGCCGAACACGCTCGGCTGTTCCATACCGGAGTGGTACCCCTTGTGGCTGCGTGCTAATCCGGTGAGCCACATGGGCCCGGCACAGGCCATCGGCGTTTCACCCTTCGAGGAGTGGTTATCGATGAGCAGGTAGTCGCGTGAGAAGGTGAGCCGAAGGCATGCCAGACGTTCTCCTCATCGTCACTGACGATCAACGGGTCCGAACGATCGAATGGATGGATGCCGTCGGACAGAGCATCATCGGGCAAGGCACCCGGTTCGCCAACGGCATGATCCCGACCTCGGTGTGTTGCCCCTCTCGAGCGTCCCTCCTCACGGGGTCGTTCGCTCACTCCACCGGCGTTTGGTCGAATGGTCGGAGCGATGACATCCCCGATACCGGCGGATGGCCCGTGTTTCACGCATCCGGTCTGGAGGACCGCACCCTGGCGACATGGCTGCAGGAAGCGGGGTACCGGACCGTGCTGATCGGCAAGTATCTGAACGGTTACGACCGTTCACCGGTCGGCTACGTGCCGCCCGGATGGACCACGTGGCACGCCTTCGCCGAAGCCAATGGGGCGTACTTCGACTACCGACTCCGTCACGCCGACGGCTCGGAGACGACGCACGGACATGACGCCGCTGCCTACTCGACCGACGTGCTTGCCCGGATCGCGGTGCGCACGGTTCGCGAGGCCCCTCGCTACCAACCGCTCTTCCTCATGTTCACTCCGTACGCCGTGCACGGGCCGACCACCCCCGCACCCCGACACGTGGGGACCGCCACCTTGGGACCGTTCCTCGGTCCCAACATCAACGAGCCCGATATGTCCGACAAGCCGCCGTGGGTGGCCCAGCTCCCCATGGTCTCGATCGATCGCATCACCCGCCTGCGGAGGGACACCCAGGAGACGCTGCGTTCCGTCGACGAAGCGGTCGCTGCACTGCTCGGGGCGTTCAAGCAGTATCGCGACATCGACGACACCCTCGTGATCTTCACGAGCGACAACGGTCATCTCTGGGGCGAGCACCGCCTTCGAGGCAAGAACATGTCGTACAACGTGTCCTCGCGTGTTCCTCTCGCGATGCGATGGCCCGGCCACTTCGATCCCGGCAGCGAGGATCGGAGGCTCGCGTTGAACGTTGATGTGACCGCGACGATCGCCGAAGCGGCTGAGCTGACCCCGCCGAGCGAGGTCGAGGGCTTGTCACTGCTCGGCTCAGCGGAGCGAGAGGGCTTTGCGCTCGAGTCGCCGGTGACCGATGGCCACGATGGCAGCGGGCAACGAGTTGCGAGGCCCGGCTACTGCGGCTATCGGACGCGCCGGTTCGCCTACGTCCGCTATTCAGGTGGAATCGAGGAGCTCTACGACTACCGCGAAGACCCTTTCGAACTCACGAACGTCGCGGACGACCCGGGCTACGCGGAGGACCTGACCTGGTTGCGCTCCCGAGCGGACCAGGAATGCCTGCCACGGCCGCCTGGGTACACCTGGTGACACTCGAAGACTTCGCCGGTCGATGACCGCGTCGTGGCCACGAACGTCGATCCCGAAGGTCCGGTTCAGCCAGTCCTTCTTCGCGTTCGGGCTCCATCGCGCTTCTGCGCCTTCGCTTCCTCGACGCTGCGCTTGAGTGCCTCCATCAATCCCTCGACCGCCGACGTACCCGCCGGAGCGGCGATCTCCGAAGAAGCGTCCGGCGTGTCGAGCGGAGCCTTCTCGGCGATGATCTGCAGCAGGCCTTGGCGGTACTCGTCGGCATAGCTGTCCGGATCCCACGTCGTCGCGCGCATCTCGACCAGTTGCTGTGCGAGCCGCAGCTCACGGTCCGTGACGTCGTCGTGGGCGGGACGCACGACGTCGGATGGTGAACGAACCTCGTCCCCGAAGTAGAGCGTCTCGAGGCCGAGGGCATGACCGGTCGTCCGAACGGCGACGAGATGCGGTTTCGTCCTCAACACGAATCGACCGATCCCCACGAGGCGCGTGCGCTCGAGCGTCCGCTGAAGGAGCGAATATGGTTTGTCGGCATCCCTCCGTGGACTCAGGTAGTAGGACTTCTCGAAGAACACGGGGTCGATGTCGTCGAGTTCGACGAAGTCTTCCAGTTCGATCGTCGAGCTGCGCCGTGGACGGACCCGCTCGATCTCTTCCGGTTCCAGCATGGCGAACCGTCCCGGCTCGACCTCAAACCCTCGGAGGAGATCGCCGTATGCGAGGTCGGGCTGGTTCTCAGCCTCGCCGCTGCCATCAAGCGGTGGCACCGACCGATCGGCATCGACGCTCGTATCCGACGGCCGGTGAGGCGGAGCGAGGCTATCGGCCGGTCGCGCTTGGGGGGTTCCAAGTGATGGCTCCGGATCCTCGGCAACGCGTCGGTATCGCACCCGTCGACCCTGGCGATCGAAGAGATGGAATCGCACGTCCTTCGGCTGGGTGGCGGGGTACAAGGCGACCGGGATCGACACCAATCCGAAGGAAAGCGAACCGGTCCACACCGCTCGTGGCATGCCCTGAGACTACCCAGCTCTGTTCAGGCTAACCGCCCGACCGTGCATGCTCGAAGGGCGACATCGAACGGTGACAGGTACGCGGTCGCGGTCGCCGGTCAGTCCCTGCGGTCTTCGCGGCGCTCCTTCCGGCGACGGTGACGGCGCATCACGCCGAATCCGAACCACACCAACGCCCCGAGCACGGCGGAGGCGATGGTGAGGAGCCACAGCGGCCAGGTGAAGTTCCAGAACAGGAAGTCGAGCCGCACACTCTCGGTGTTCTGGACCATGAAGATGAGCAGCAGTGCCACGCCGGTGAGGGACGCGATCGCCCCGCCGCCCAGTCGGCGTCCATCGCCCTGCGGGCTCCCGCCTCCGCTCGAACCGTCCCGGGCCATCATTCCCCCTTCTCGGATGCCACGTGAGGTCGTGGCCGTGCTCTGTCGTGGAAGAGGCCAGTATGGTCTCACCTGACACGAGGAGGTATCGGCGCGGCACGCTCACGCGGATCGAGCCGGTGGTCTTCCCTGCGTGGCCCTCGCTCCCGTTGACAAGGGTCGGGGGACGGGTGAGTGTGATGAGGCTGGAGAGCAAGCCTTTTCGAGGGGACGTGGCAACGTGGCAGAAGGCAAGATCCAGCATCCGAGTGTCGCCGAGCGGAAGGCCCGCGGCAAGGGTGCGCGCGACGCCGCTGCATTGACCGATCACACCGGCTGGTCACCGGCCGCGGACCGCCCTGACCCCGTGGCACTCCTGGAGGAGCAGGATGCGACGAGGGAGCGGGACCTCGTGCCGGTTCGACACGGCAGGATGATGGTCTCGCCGTTCACCTTCTACCGGGGTGCGGCGAAGATCATGGCCGCCGATCTCAAGGACACGCCCCGAGCCGGGTTGAACGCGCAGCTCTGCGGCGACGCCCACCTGTCGAACTTCGGCCTGTTCGCCTCGCCGGAGCGGCAGCTGCTGTTCGACGTCAACGACTTCGACGAGACGCTCCCGGGCCCGTTCGAGTACGACGTGCAACGGATGTCCGCGAGCTTCGCGATCGCCGGCCGCAATAACGGATTCACGAAAGCTGAGACACGTGCGGCCACCCTCCAGTCCGTTCGGGCCTACCGGGAGGCGATGGCCGAGTTCGCACAGATGAGAACGATGGACGTCTGGTACGCCCACCTTTCTGAGCAGGATCTGCTGGCGGCGATCAAGAACCTGGCGAGAACGGGGAGCGCCAAGAGCAAGAAGGCCACCAAGAAGGGCGAGAAGAAGGCTCGGGCCATCGCCGCTAAGGCACACACGCGCGACAGCCTGCAGGCGCTGTCGAAACTCGCGGAATTGGTCGACGGCAAGTACCGCATCATCAGCCAGCCTCCGATCGTGATCCCATTGAAGGACCTGCCTGCCGCGGCGGAGATGTCGCCCGATCAGGTGCGACACGTCATCCACGAGCAGTTCCGTTCGTATCGGAACACCCTCCAGCACGATCGCCGACACCTGTTGGAACGGTTCGAGATCATCGATGTCGCCCGCAAGGTCGTCGGCGTGGGAAGCGTCGGGACGCGCGCCTTCATCGTCTTGCTCCAAGGTCGGGACGAGCAGGACCCGCTCTTCCTCCAGGTCAAGGAAGCGACGAGATCCGTGCTCGAGGACCACCTCCCGAAGAGCCGGTTCAAGCAACCGGGCGAGCGCGTGGTGCACGGCCAGCGGATGATGCAGGCAGCGAGCGACATCTACCTCGGGTGGACCAAGGGCGTCGAGGAAGGTCGCTTCTTGTACTGGCGGCAGCTCCGCGACATGAAAGGCTCGGCGGTGATCGAGTCGATGCCTCCGTCGAGCCTGGAGTTCTACGGCAACGCATGCGGGTGGACCCTGGCACGGGCTCATGCGCGCTCAGGAGACCCCGTCGCCATCGCTGCGTATCTCGGCAAGAGCGACGCGTTCGACCGATCGATCACCGACTTCTCGGAGCGCTACGCGGATCAGAACGAGCAGGACTACGAGGCGTTCGTGGAGGCGGTCCGCTCGGGCAGATTGGAGGCGGTCGAGGGCGTATGAGCGATCGTGGGCCGGAACGGGATCGGAAGGGGAGAGACCCCCAGCCGCCCGCTGGCCGGGGGTCTCTCGATGAGACTCGGAGAAGGTCCACCTGAAGATCGTCTGAGGTGCTTCCCGCGTTACCCCCTGCTCGACTCCCATCCGACGAATCAACGTTTACACCGCGCAGAGTTCGGTACCTATCATGCATGACGGCGTCCACGCGCTCGGGATGGCGGTACTGGATCGAGGAGCCCAGCTCGTTCCGCCGGGAGGTCGCGGATCCGGTGATCGGATCGCTCTTGTTGCGGCCCGTCGAAGGGGAGGACGTCGTGATCGAGTTGTGCCCTGGGTACGCCGCAGGGCAGGCGGCCCAAGGCGAACTGCGACTGCGGATCGGTGAAGTCGTGGGAGACGCCCAGGAATCTCAGGAGATCTTCGAGTTCGCGTCGTTCATGTTGCCCGATCTGATCGCTGCCCGCTCTACCCGCTCACAGCATGTCTCTTGACCGCTGACCCTGCACGCCGAGCTCGTCAGATGGCCAACAGGCTGCCTGCCCCCTCCGGCGGAGCTCCGAGTTCTCGTTCTGATCAGGCGACCAAGCTG
>JBKPMF010000144.1:0-7429 GCA_046732015.1 Actinomycetota bacterium | reverse complement strand
GCATGATCGTGATGCGGTCGAGCACAGGCGTCCCGGGCCCACCGCTCACGTTGCCACCGGCAACGCGAGATTGTCGATCAGCCGAGCCGACGGGAACGCCGCCGCCACGATCGCGCGAGCGGGGCGATCGATCAGGTCGATCGCGGTGAACGTGTCGTCGTCGACCACGGCGGCGTAATCGAGCCGGGCGAGCGGCGTGGCGCCGACCTCCCGGGCGAGCGCTGCGACCAGCACGTGCGCGTCACGTTCACCGGCGCGCGCGAGCGCGGCGGCTTCGGACAACCCCAAGAACAGACAACCCGCCTGCTCGCGTTCCTCCGGCGCGAGCAGCGCGTTCCGCGAGGACATCGCCACCCCGTCGGGCTCGCGCACGATGGGGCAGGCGACGATCTCGATGGGGAGCGACCCGGCGGTCACCATCCGTCGCACCAGGAACAACTGCTGGGCGTCCTTCTGTCCGAAGTACGCGGTGCTCGGACCGACGACGTCGAACATCCGATGGACGACGGTCAGCACCCCCCGGAAATGGCCCGGCCGCGAGGCACCTTCGAACCGGTCGCCCACCGGCCCGGGGTCGGGTTCGGCGAGCACGTCGCCCGGGGGGTACATCTGCTCGACCGACGGCGCCCACACGAGATCGACACCCAGCGACGCACACACCTCGACGTCGCGCGCTTCGTCCCTGGGATACCTGGACAGATCCTCGCCGGGACCGAACTGACGCGGGTTCACGAAGATCGAGACCACCACCAGGTCCTGGGCCTCGCGGGCACGGCGGATCAACGATGCGTGCCCTTCATGGAGCGCGCCCATCGTGGGGACGAAGCCCACGGTCCGGCCGGCTCCGCGGCTGCCGTCGGTCACTTCCCGGAGCTGCGCCGGCTCGCGGATCAGGTCCATCGCGCCAGCACTTCCTCGACCGACGCACGCTGGTCTTCGGCGAGCCGTCCGCTTCGGACCGAGAGATCGAGCGCCAGGCGGGCCATCTCCACGTAAGCGGCGACCGCCCATGGGGTCCGGGCCGCGAGGGCTTCGAGGTTCCGCTCGATCGTACCGGCGTCGCCGCGAACGGCGGGGCCGGTGAGGGCGTCGCCCGCTCCCAAGGACGCGACGTTGTCGACCGTTGCGCGCTGGAGGGGCCGGAGTGCGGCGGCGGGATCGTCGACCCCGGCGGCGGCGAGCAGTCGTTCGGCCACGGCCGTCGCGGTCACCAGGTAGTTGGACGCGAACACCGCGGCTGCGTGATACAGCGCCCGGTGGTCTTCCTGGAGGCGGAACGGCTCACCCATGATGTCCTCGGCGATCCGCTCGGCCATGAACCACCCGTCGTCGTCGTCGGCCGAGATCGCGACGAGGCATCCCGGGATGCGGTCGATGCCGGACGCCGGGTCGGGGAAGGTCTGGAGGGGGTGGACGCCGAGGCGCCGGGCACCGGCGTCGCGGGCGGGGTCGAGCACGGCGAGCGGTGTCGCGCCGGAGACGTGCGCGACCCACTGCCCGGGCAGGAACGCCCCCGCCGCCGCGATCGTCCCCACCACCGGTCCGATGTCGTCATCGGGGACGGCGACGACGACCAACTCGGCATCGGCGACGACGATGGTCGCGTCGAGGACGGGCACGTCCGGGAGGTAGCTCGCCACCCGGTCCCGGGTGGGACCACGGCCGGACACCCCGACGATCCGATGACCGGCTCGTTGCAGCAGCACGGCGATCGCCACGCCGGCGCGTCCGCCGCCCACCATCGCCACCTTCATGCGGCGGAGTATCCCAACTCAGGGCAGCCACACGATCGGGCCGCCGGGGCGAGGGGCGCCGGGGGGAAGCGGGAGCGGCACCATCCCGGTGGCATTCACGAGCGAGATCGTGCCCTCGGCCGCGACGAACGCGTTCCCGTCGTCGTCGTAGGACGCCCACATCACGTTTTCGATCGGTCCCAGGTACCGCGGGGCGGGCAGCGTGCGGCTGGGGCCGGCTTCGATCTCGAACAACCCGGTCCGGTCCTGATAGCTCCCGACCACCAGCGCCGAGGTCGAATCGTTCGCCCAGGACAGCACCCGGTCGATCCACAGGTGTCCGTCCGGCCCGCCATAGGTTCGCGGATGGGAGAGGCCCCGGAAGTACAGGGAGGTGCCGAACACCGAGGACACCGGCGGTCCGTCGTTGGCGCGCACGGCGAGGGGGGCGAGCCGGAGGGCGGCCAGGCCGCGCGAGGGCACGACGAGCATGTCGGTTGCCGGGGAGAGCGAGAGCAGGGCGTGGTCGGGGAGGATCTCGCGGGTTCGGCCGTAACTCGCCAGGAGGATGTCGGCGTCCTCGCCGTCCCACATCGTGAAGTACGTCGCGGTGGCGTCACGGCCGACCGAGAGGATGTCGCCGCAGACCCGTTCGGAGAACTGCCGCTCCGACGAGGGCGGGATGACGGTTCGGGTCACGATCGCGATCCTGCGGCAGCCCGCCGAGATCGGGCCCCGCTTCACGGCGACGACCGCGATCCCACGCCCGCCCCACGTGACGAGGTCGCCCTGCACCAGCGGCACGGGTGAATCGCTCGGGCCGAAGAACCGCAGGAGGGACCCCGTGGAACGGCCGTCGGGCGTCATCGAGGTGATCCCCAGGAGCCCCGGCGCCGCCCCGGAGGCGTTCACCAGCGCGGTGGGTTCGCGCACCCGTGCTCCGGGCCGGACGCGTCCGGACTCCAGGCTCCACTGCCACAACCGCGACCAGCCCTGCCCGTCGTCGACGGCGTACACGATCGTGCCGGATGGCGGCACGGACGATGCCGGCGCCGGCTCCGCGCCCTGGCGTCGAACGAACCAGGCCGTCGCTGCCACGAGGACGAATCCCGTGATGACCAGCGCGAGCGCCCGCCGGCGACGGTCATCGTGTTCGTCGGCCATACCCTCGGTCGGCGCGGACGGGACGGCATCATCAGGCGACGGCGCGGGCTCGGTCGAGACCGACGTCGACCGTCGAGGAGCGCGTGCCTGGGCCGGCCAGAACAAGGTGGCGCCGCAGTTCGGACAGGCGGACCCGCTGGTTGACCCGGACCAGTCGCAGCGCAGGCATTCCTTGGGCAGGTCGCGACCAGGGCTCATGGGATCGCCAAGGGCGGGGCGAACGGCCTGGCCCCGCTCGCCGCATCGGCACCCAGCCGGATCTCGGCGACACGTTCGCCTCCGGGCAGCACAGGATCGGGAACGAGGTCCAGCAGCGGCAGCAGCACGAACGCGCGCTGGGTCATGCGCGGGTGGGGCACGGTGAGGGTCGGCTCGTCGATCCGGCGATCGTCGATCAGCAGCACGTCGATGTCGACCGTGCGCGGCCCCCAGCGAACGTCGCGCACGCGCCCCAGCGCCGATTCGACCCGGTTGCACAGCGCGAGCAGATCGAGCGGAGCCAGGTCCGTGTCGACCCGGATCACCACGTTGAGGAAGTCCGGCTGGTCGGGACCGCCCACCGGGTCGGTCTCCCACACGCGTGAGCAGGCATCGACCCGGAGGCCGGGTTCCGAGGCGAGGAGGTCGACCGCCTCCTGCAGGGTGGCGAGGCGCTCGCCCAGGTTCGAGCCGAGCCCGAGGTAGGCGATCTCGCCCATGGGCTACGCCTCCACGGTCACCGCCGAGGCGACCCCGTCGATCTCCAGCCGCTTCGCCGCGTTGGGCTTGTGCACCACGGCGGTCACGCGCGTGATGTGATCCATGGCCAGGACCGCGGCGGCCACGTCGTGGGCCATCACCTCGATCAGGTCGAAGGACCGTTCCTGGATGACGGCGCGGACGGCCTCGGTGATGCCCCGATAATCGGCGGTGGCCTCGATCGTGTCCGCCGCCACGTCCACGTCCAGGTCCAGGTCGACCACCAGTTCCTGGGGCTCATCCTTCTCACCCGGGCGGGCACCGTGATGGCCGCGTGCGCGGATCCCGGACAGGAACAGGCGGGCGGTAGGCACCGGTCAGTCCTCCTCGTCGTCCTCGACGTACCAATCGTCTGCTTCGTCGGGGGCCAGGTCGACCCAGGGTGGACGGCGCTCGAGCTGCAGCATGACGACGCCTTCCTTATGGTCGTGGCCGTGCGGTTCCATGAGGTAACGGGCCCGAAGGTACTCGGCCAGCATGGGCCCGATCGTCTCGGGGACCTCCTCGGGAAGGAAATGGCCGCAGCCGGGGAGCAACCCGAGGGTGGAGGACGGCATCGCTTCGTTGAGCCGCTCAGCCAGCGTGGCCGGGAAGAACACGTCGTCTTCGCCCCACAGGATCAGCACCGGGAACGCGATCCGTTCCAGATCGGCCTCACGCCCGGCGAGCCCGATCCCGTCCATGGCCGCCAGCCCTCGCGCGAACGCCGCCGCGCCCTCTGGACCACGGTAGGGCCGCAGGTACTCCTCCAGGACCGCGTCGGTGAATCGCTCCCGGTGCCGCAGACCCAGGTCGTACACCGTGCGGATCGCCGCCTCCACCAGCTCGGGCATCAGCACGCCACCGGCGTCGTCGGCCCGTGCCTGTGCCTCATGCGCCGCCTCCGACGGCCATCGATCGAAGGCGATCGAGTCCAGCAGGACCATGGCGTCGGCGCCGGAGCCGTCGAGCGCCAGCAACTGCGCGATCCCGCCCCCCACGCCGTGGCCCACCACAGCGAACCGCTCGACGTCCAGATGGGCGAGGAGCTCGCGCACGTAGACCGCCTGCGCGCGGATGTGGAGCGCTGCGTCGTCGGGCTGCGCGGAGTCGCCGGCTCCCAACAGGTCCGGCACGATCACCCGGCACCTCCCGGCGAGCAACGGGATGAACTCACGCCACAGGAATGACGACGACGGGAAGCCGTGAAGCAGCACCACCGCGGGACCGTCGCCCTCGTCGAGGTAGACCATCTCGCCGCCGGACGTCATGAATCGGTGCAGGCGCACCGTCACGGCGCGCCGTCCCGCGCGATGGCATCGACCACCGCGACCACCCGCGCGATCTGCCGCACATCGTGCACCCGGACGATGTCGACCCCGCGCGCCGCGCACCAGGCCACCGCGCCGGCCGTGCCCTCCACCCGCTCGGCGGGATCGTCGACACCGGTCAGCTGTCCGATGAATCGTTTGCGGGAGGCACCCACCAGCACCGGCACGCGGAGGTCGCGGAAGGTCGCGATGTCGTGCAGCAACGCCAGGTTGTGGTCGAGGTTCTTGCCGAAGCCGATCCCCGGGTCGACGCAGAGGCGGTCGCGAGGCACGCCGGCAGCCACCGCCGAACCGATGCGCGAAGCGAGGAAGTCCCTGACCTCGGCCACGACATCCACGTACGAAGGGTGCTCCTGCATCGTCTTGGGTTCGCCCTTCATGTGCATCAGGACGAGCCCGGCTCCGGTCTCGCGCACCAGCCCGAACATCTCCGGATCGGCGCCCGCGGTGATGTCGTTCACGATCGAGGCGCCGGCGTCGAGCGCGGCTCGAGCCACGGCCCCGCGACGGGTGTCGACGCTCACCGGTGTCCCGGGCGCTTCGGCGCGGATGCCCTCGACCACCGGCACCACGCGGGCGATCTCTTCCTCGACCGAGACGGCGTCGGCCCCTGGACGGGTCGATTCGCCGCCCACGTCGAGGATGTCGGCCCCGTCGGCCGCCAGCTGCGCGGCGTACTTCACCGCGTCGGCCGAGACGTCGAACAACCCACCGTCGCTGAACGAGTCCGGCGTGGCGTTCACGATCCCCATGACCAGGGTTCGTTCCCCCAACGGGAAGTCGTGATCACGGCAGCGCCAAACGGTGCTCACGCGGACATCGTAGCCGGGCGATCCGAGGGGCGGCCGTGGCACAATCCTGCCGATGCCGGACGGAAAGCGGACCCCGAGGACTCGCTGGCGCTACGTCCGCGGCGAAGGACTCGAGTTCGACCGAGTCGCGTTCTTCACGGACGCGGTCTTCGCGATCGCGATGACCTTGCTGATCGTCTCGATCGATGCTCCCCACCTTCCTCCGCCGACCGACGATCCGGGCGTCCTCACGGACGCGCTGAAAGGGCTCGGACCCGAGTTCTTCAGCTTCTTCCTGGCCTTCCTCCTGATCGGCCGGTACTGGCTCGCCCACCACGAACTGTTCTCATCGATGAAGGCGGTGGACCGGTCGTTCATCACGCTCAATCTGGTGTACCTGGCGTTCGTCGCGTTCCTCCCGTTCCCGACGGAACTGGTCGGCAGGTACGCCGAGAACCCGGTCTCCGTGGTGCTGTTCGCGCTCTGCCTCGCGGCGGTCAGTGGCATGGAAACGGTGCTGTTCCGGCTCGCGTACCGGCATCGGCTCCTCAGGATCGACCTCGGCCCCGACGGCTACCGGTACGGCGTGATCCAGTCGACAACGCCGGTGGTGTTGTTCCTGATCTCGATCCCGATCGCGTACGTGAGCACGACGATCGCGCTGCTCTCGTGGCTGCTGGCGATCCCGGCGGGCATCTGGGTCGACCACCGAGCGCGGATGAAGACCGAGGACATCATGGCGCCGCCGACCGAGCCCGACGAGAGCTGAGGCGGCAATTCAGCGCATGCCGATGTGGTTCATCGCTTCCTGACGAGTACGTGCGTCGGTGCGGAACAGCCCACGCACGGCTGACGTGACGGTCACCGCCCCCGGCTTCTTGATGCCGCGCATCGTCATGCACAGGTGCTCGGCCTCGATCACCACGAACACCCCGCGGGGATCGAGCGCCGCCTCGATCGTGTCGGCGATCTCGGTGGTGAGCCGCTCCTGCACCTGGAGGCGCTTCGCCAGGACGTCCACCACGCGCGCGATCTTGGACAGCCCCGTGATCTGCCCGGTCTTGTTCGGGACGTAGGCGACGTGGGCGCGACCGTTGAACGGCAGCATGTGGTGTTCGCACAGCGACGTGAGCGAGATGTCGCGCACCATGATCATCTCGTCGAAGTCGGCGCCCTCGACGACGGTGACGATCCCGGTGGGATCGTTGCCGATCCCGGCGAGCGTCTCCTCGTACATCCGGGCCACCCGGGCCGGCGTTCCGCGCAGGCCGCCACGGTCGACGTCCTCGCCTACCCCTTCGAGGATCAGGCGGACGCCCTGTTCGATCTTCTCGTGGTCGAACCCGCTCATGGTCGGATGCTACCCGGTGGACCCGCCGAGCCGGGAACCGGATCCGGACCCGACGGTCACGGCATGCCCGGCTGGGTGGCGCGACGGCAGTCGAGCCACCCGTCGGGGGTCCGGCAGAAGATCGTGGGGGCGGGCAACGGATCAGGTTCACGCACCACGGCGACGATGACCAGCGCGCCGATCGCGAGGGTCACTACCAGCGCCGCGGCCACGGCGAGCTTGCCCAAGATCCGGATCGCGCTCCAATCGTCGACGGACCACAGCGGCGCGGCCGGTTCCGGTGGGCGTCCCTGCGTCCGTGCTGCGGCGGGGGGCACGCGCGGCGACCGCGCGGCTCCGCCC
>JBKPMF010000143.1:0-6998 GCA_046732015.1 Actinomycetota bacterium | reverse complement strand
GATCAACGATTGCTGGAGGTGTTGGCCGCCCACGCCGCCGTGGCCTTCGAGAACGCGAAGCTCCTGGGTGCCGAGCGTGAAGCGGCGGCGACCTCGGCCGCCCTGCTGGAACTGTCCCAGACCCTGACCGGCCGTCAGACCATCGGCGACATCCTGCAGGATGCCGTCGAATCGGTCCCATCCCTCGTGCCGGCAGCCGTCGTGGCGGCCTACGTGCGTGACGTCGAGACCGGCGGGTTCCGCGTCGCGCGCGTGCACGAGATCGAACGAGACACCCTCCGGCCTCGCTCGATGGTGGCGGATGTGCCGCGAGAGGTCGCCGAGTCGTTCCTGAAGGGCCAGAGCCACCCGTTCATCATCCCCAGGGCGCTGGTCGAACAGATCCCCGAGGAACTCTGGTTGCTGGACGAGGCGAGGGACGTGCTGATCGCGCCGCTCGATTGGGATCCCGATGGGTTCGGCGCGTTGGTCATCGTGGCCGAATCGGGACGAGACGCCTTCGACGACCGCGATCTGCGATACGCGCGTGGCCTGTCCGATATCGCCTCCCTCGCCCTGGGCAACGCGCGACGACTCTCCGAACTCGAGCGCTTCCACGAGCTGGTGGAGAGCCTCGATGCGGTGTTCTGGGAGGCCGACCCCGCCACGATGGTGTTCACGTTCCTGGGTGGACGGCTGGACGACATCCTGGGCGCCGAGGCCGCGGGGTGGCCGAACCAGGGCGTGACCTGGGGTTCACACATCGCCGCAGCCGATCGTGAAGCGGCGGTCCAGGCGAGCCGCGCCGCCATCGACGCCGGGGCCGACCACACCGTGGAGTACCGGGTGATCACCTCCCAGGGCAGCACGCTGTGGCTCCGCGACCTCGTGCACGTGGTCCGCGGCGCTCAGGGTCCGAAGCAGCTACGCGGGCTCATGGTGGACGTCACCGACCGCAAGCGGGCCGAGCAGGCGCTGCGCAAGAGCGAGCGAAAGTACTCCGAGGCGTTCCGGCGAGAACGCGAGGCGGCCCAACGCCTCCGCGCGCTCGATGACATGAAGAACACGTTCTTGGAAGCGGTGTCCCACGACCTCAGGACCCCGCTCACGTCGATCCTGGGTTCTGCCTTGACCCTGGAGCAGACCCGGTTCGAACTGCCCAAGGCCGAATCCCTGGACCTGGTCCGGCGCGTGGCCTCCAACGCCAGGAAGCTCGAGCGCCTGCTGTCCGACCTGCTTGACCTCGACCGGCTCCAGCGCGGCATCGTGTCGCCACAGCGGCGCCCGACCGACCTCGCTGCTTTGGTGGCTCGCACCGTCGACGAACTCGAAGATCCCGCGGGCCACGAGATCGACGTGGATGTCGAGGCGGTCACCGTGTCCGTCGACGCCGCCAAGGTCGAACGCATCATCGAGAACCTGCTGTCGAACGCGATCCGTCACACGCCACCCGCCACCAGGATCTGGCTGAGGGCTTCGAGCCTGGACGGCGGCCTGATGCTCGTCGTCGAGGACGAGGGCCCCGGCGTTCCCGACGACCTTCGGGAGGCGGTCTTCGAGCCGTTCCGCCAGGCGCCCGGCTCGTCGTCGGAACACTCGCCGGGGGTGGGAGTGGGCCTGTCCTTGGTTCGCCGGTTCGCCGAACTGCACGGCGGACGCGCGTGGCTCGAGGCGCGGGACGGCGGGGGCGCCTCGTTCAAGGTCTTCCTGCCTGGCGGCTAGCATCGGGCGATGCCCGCGCACGTCGATCTCCTCATCGAATCCGTCACCGTGATCGACGGGACGGGTACGCCCGGGTTCAACGCGACGGTGGGCGTCACGGCGGGTTCCGTCGCATGGATCGCGCGGACACGTCCCGAGGACACTGCTGCTGCCCGAACGATCGACGGTGGAGGGCTCGTGCTGGCGCCCGGGTTCATCGACGTCCACAACCACTCGGACCTCGGAGCCCTGGTCGATCCCGAGATGCCCTCGACCCTCCGGCAGGGCGTGACCACGGTGGTGGTCGGCAACTGCGGGTCCTCACCGTGGCCGGTCGCCGGAGCCGTCGAATGCGCCCAGCTGGTGGGTGGCGACCCCGCGGCGATGGATCTCGCGTTCCCGTCCTTCGCCGGCTACCTCGACCGTCTCGACGCCGCACGGCCCGCCGTCAACGTCGCCGCCCTCGTCGGTCATGGGGCGATCCGCGCGCAGGTCATGGGCGGACAACGCCGGCCCCCGACCGAGGAGGAGCTCGGAGCGATGCGACGGGCGGTCTCGAGCGCGATGGACGACGGCGCGCTCGGGCTCTCCACGGGGCTGATCTACGCGCCGGGCATGTACGCGCGCACCGACGAGGTCGTGGCCCTCGCCGAAGCGGCGACGAGCAACGGCGGCATCTACGCGTCGCACATCCGCGGAGAGGGTGAGCATCTGTTCCGCGCGGTCGACGAGGCGATCGAGATCGGCCGGCGCGCGGGAGGCCCTGCCCATGTGAGCCATCTCAAGTGCGAGACATCCTTGGTCTGGGGCAG
Source organism: Actinomycetota bacterium (assembly GCA_046732015.1). Classification (GTDB taxonomy): domain Bacteria; phylum Actinomycetota; class UBA4738; order UBA4738; family HRBIN12; genus JAOUEA01. The sequence continues at coordinate 4,506 of JBKPMF010000143.1, read as the reverse complement.
GGCCGGCGAACTCCTGGAGCGGTTCCACGGTGACGACGACGTCACCGGCGATCAGTACCCGTACGAGGCGTGGGCCTCGGTCCTGTGGTCGCTGCTGCCCGAGTGGGCGCCCGTGGACGAGGTGGCGCAGATCTGGGCCGACCCCGGCCGCCGGGCGACGCTGGCGCAGGCGATCGAGGAAGGCGAGGGCGACGCGTTCCAGTCCTCGGTCCGGGGCGTGGGATGGGACCGGATCGTGATCGAGGCCACCGCCGATACGACCTGCAACGGCGAGAGCATCGACGCGATCGCGCGCGAACGCGCGGTGGCGCCGGTCGAAGCCTGCATCCAGTTGCTGATCGAGGAACCGCAGACGGCGTGCATCGGCCACGCGATGGCCGAGGGCGACGTCCGCACGATCATGGCCGATCCCGACGTCATGGTGGCCTCGGATGCGTCCTCGATGTCGCCGACGGGGCCGCTGGGCGGACTGCCCGTCCACCCCCGCAACTACGGGACCTTCCCCCGGGTCCTGGGACCCTTCGTCCGCGAGGGTGTCCTGACCCTGGAGGCCGCCGTTCGCAAGATGACCTCGCTCCCTGCCGATCGTTTCGGGTTGCCGGGTCGCGGCCGCATCGCGGAAGGCGCGGTCGCCGACCTGGTGCTGTTCGACCCTGCGAGGGTGCGGGACCGAGCCGACTTCGATGCTCCGCACACCTTCCCGGAGGGGATCCGCGCGGTCATCGTCGGCGGAGCGGTCGCGTGGTCGGCGGATGGACAGGCGATCGAACGATCGGGCCAGGTGCTACGCCGGGCTTAGCCGCCGGGGCAGGCTCCCCACAGCCCGGCGCCGGCCTCCCGGCCCGCTTGCTGCGCCTGCGTGAGCCGGTCGACGTATCGCACGTTCGGCGGGACGGTGAGCAGCACGGCGTAGCCGTCCGCGAGGATGCGCTCGTCGAAGAGTTCGTTCCCGACCCAGACGTAGGCCAGGGTTCGGTCATACCGATCGGTCCGATCGACGTCGAACTCCAGCTCGACGTCGCGACCGGCGAGCGCCTGCTCGGCGTAGCGGGTGGCCTCCTGCTCGAAACACTCCTCGTCGGTGTAGGGCCCGTCCTTCTCAGGGGTGTCGATCCCGATGATCCGGATCGTGGTGTCCCGCCCGTCGAGGTCGACGTGGATCGTGTCGCCGTCGACGATCCGGGTCACCGTCGCGTCCGAGCGCGGGCCTCCGGCCCCAGGGACCGGACGATCCGTCACACGCACGCCGGAGCCGCCCAACGCGCCGCAGGCGGTCATCGTCACGAGTCCGGCGATGCCGACCCATCGGATCACAGCCATGGCCGGACGCTACCGTAGGTGGATGGACGTGGGCTTCCATCCCGCCGATCCCGGCTTCGTCGCCGACCCGTATCCCGTCTACCGCGAGCTCCGCGATCGCTCCCCGGTGTTCCACGACGAGGCCCTCGATCTGTGGTTGGTGGCCCGGTACGAGGACGTGAACACGCTCCTGCGGGATCGACGCCTCGGGCGCACCTACCTCCATCGCGCCTCCCACGAGGAGATGGGACGCACGGCTCCGCCGGCGCAGCACGATCCGTTCTGGCACCTCGTCACGCACGGCATCCTGGACATGGAACCGCCCGACCACACGCGGGTTCGAAGGCTGGTGGCGAAGGCCTTCTCGCCGCGCATGGTCGAATCGATGCGAGCGCCGGTGCAGGGCCTGATGGATGGCCTCATCGAGGGACGGCGAGGGGCCGGCAGCTTCGACCTGATCGCCGCCGTGGCCGAGCCGCTCCCGGTCGCCATCATCGCCGAGCTGCTCGGCATCCCCGAGGCCGACCGGCATCGTCTGCGGCCCTGGTCGGCCGACATCTGCCGCATGTACGAACTGCAACCGACCGAAGAGGATGCCGCGATCGCCGTGCGCGCCAGCATCGAGTTCTCGGACTACCTGCGGGAGCTCTCGAGGGAACGACGGGCCTCGCCCGCGGGCGACCTGATCAGCGAGATGACCTCGGTGGTCGACGACGGTGATCACCTCACCGAAGACGAGCTCATCGGCACGTGCGTCCTCCTGCTCAACGCCGGCCACGAAGCCACCGTGAACGTGACCGGCAACGGCTGGTGGTCACTGTTCCGCCACCCCGACACGCTCGCTCGGCTCCGCGCCGAACCCGCGCTCGTGCCTTCAGCGGTCGAGGAGATCATGCGGTGGGACACCCCGCTGCAGATGTTCGAACGCTGGGCGCTGGAGGACGTCGAGATCGGTGACATCACGGTCCCGCGAGGCTCGGAGTTCGGGTTGCTGTTCGGATCGGCGAACCGCGACCCGGTCGTGTTCACGGATCCGGACGCCTTCCGTCTCGAGCGCGAACCGAACCCGCACCTGACCTTCGGCGCGGGGATCCACTTCTGCTTGGGCGCCCCGCTGGCCAGGCTCGAACTCCAGACGTCCTTCTCCACGGTGCTCAGAGGGCTCCCCGACCTGGTGTTGGTCGAGGAACCCTCGTGGAAGCCGAACTACATCATCCGCGGGCTGGACCGGCTCCTGGTGAGCGCCTGAGGCCTTCCTCGCCTAGCCCTTCTTGGCCAGGGCCATGAGGTCGGTGTCCGTGAACGGCCCGGGAACCTGGTCCTTGGGAGAATCCGGCGGCAACAGGTTCAGCCACAGCGAACCGGTGTCCTGACCGAACAGCGCGAGCTTCGCCGCGTCATCGGGCGTGACCGCGAGCGTGATCAGTTGGTTCGTCGAGGCCTGCTGCTCCGCGTCGCCTTCACTGGACACGGCCAGCACCTCGACGTCAGGCAGCAGGGCCACCGACGCGCGAGCACCGCTCTTCTCCGCGAAGGTCGCGAACACGCGAACGTGGTCGCCGCGATTCAGGACATTGGCCACGGTCTGCTCGGGACGAAACTCCATGGTGAAGGCCGTGAAACCCGGGGGGATCCCGATCGTCCCGCCCGTCACCGAGCCGAGCTCCGCGATCCGACTCGCCAGGATCTGCTCGCCTTCAAGCAGCGGCTGGCTCACCGTGGTGCCCTGGAGTTCCTCCAACGAACCCACGGCACCCGGCACGATGTAGTTCTTGGGGATCTCCTGCTCGACCAGCTTGCCTTGCTCGATCAGCGGGTCGAGTTCGGTGCCGGTCGGCACGTCCTCGGAAGCGACGACCACGGTGGACGTCGGTCCGCCGGTGGTCGCCTCCTCCTTCACGTTCATGGTGTACAGGACCACCCCGGCCGCGGCCATCACGGCCAGCAGCAGGGCGATCGGGATCACCAGTGTTTGTCTCCTCATTCGGGTCTCCTCCTATGTCCAGACCGCTCCGTCAGAGGTCCTCGATCAACCGCGAGTGCCCGAGGGTTGCGGCGGCCACCTGCCGGAACACCGGCTCCAGGTCACCGCTCCCGGACTCGCAGAAGTAGTTGTCACCGTCCTTGTTCTCGTTGATCCCGCACCCACCGGGGACGTCGTCGGTGGAATTGGTCGCGGCCTTCGCGAGGTTCGTGCTGGCGAAGGCGCCTCGGAACGCTCCGCTGGTGTCGCGCTCGCACTTGGCGCCCCCGACCCCGTAGGCGATCGTGTAGATCGTCTGACCGGCGGCCTTCGCCTGGTTCGCCTTGTTATTGAGGTAGGCGCACGGCTGGAGGGTGTCGGGCTGATTCGCCTCGCCGTCCGTCATGAAGATGATGATGTCCGGCACGTCGGAGCGGCCCTGGGTGAGCAGCATCTCCCGAGCCGCATCGAGCGGATCGCCCAGGTTCGTGTGACCTGGCCCCGATCGGTCGACCCCGTTCACCTTCACGGTGAGGGTCGGGGCCACCTTCAAGCAGTTGATCGCCGTGACGATCTGACTCGAGGTGTTGAGCGTGCCGTCGGACCGGTCGTAGTCCGAACTCAACGGTGCGATCTGCCAGAACGACGCCGCGGCCTGTGGGTAGAGCTGAGGATTGTTCGCGTTGCACTTATCGGTGGGTTTGCCGTACGGCAGGGCCACGACGCCGACGTGGTGCTCGGACGAATCGTAGAAGTCCAGCACAGATCGGGCGGCGTTCTTCGCGTTCGCGAGGTCGGCGGTCGTCATCGACCCGGTTCGGTCGATCACCATCACCACATCGAGCGGATTGGGCTGGGCGCCGCACGCGCCCCGGCATGAGGCGGCACTCACCGACCCGGTGCTTCCCTGCTGGATCCCGATCACGGGAGCGAAGATGTAGTTGACGGTCTCGCTCGTGCGCACGCTGACCGTGTTGCACTTGTCCCCGATGTAGGGATTGCACGTGTGCTGGGAACGACCACGCTTCGTCTTCCAGTCGGTCGTCCACGTGCCGGTCGCCGGTCCGCAGATGTACGGCACGTCGGCCAGGTCGGGCGCGCCGTTGCCGTCGCGGTCGCCCACCACGCACTTGAAGGTGATGTTGATGGTGGCGGGATCGATCCACGGAGCGTTGTCCAGCGTCACCTGCAGGGCCTTCGCGGCCGCGATCGCGCCCTGCGTGGAACCCTGCGCCGGCAGCTCC
>JBKPMF010000142.1:0-2643 GCA_046732015.1 Actinomycetota bacterium | reverse complement strand
CATCTGGGAACTCGGCATGAGCCTGTACAAGCCCATGCGCGACCCGGCGAAGCACGCGCTGCACCTCCCCTGGGTCCAGGAGGCGAGGAAGGCGATCGATGGTCACGACCTCGCCCTCCTGTTCGCGGTGGTGCCGCCGGGAGGGCTCGGGACGAACGTGCACCCCTACATCCCCGACTTCCTGACTCCCCCACCGGAGACGCCGTTCCCCGAGTTCGAGGACGAGCTCGAGCGCGTGGGTCGCACCGACCCCGATCAGGTGCGTCGCGAGCTGGAGCACATGATCGAGTCGCTCCAGGGCGCGCCTGCCTCCGCCCTCACGATGGACATCCTCGAGGACCCGGCTCCGTTCCTGGCCAGGCTGGTCGAGCAGATGCGCGAGTACTGGAAGCTGGCGATCGAGCCGCACTGGCCGCGCATCCGCCAACTCCACGAAGCCGACGTCACCTACCGGGCGCGACAGTTGGCGCTGGGCGGCGCCGAGCTGCTCTTCGCCGACCTGCACCCCATGCTGGAATGGCAGGACGGCTCCCTGGTCCTGAACAAGCAGTTCTGCGAAAGCGTCGATCCGGCGGGACGCGGTTTGATCCTGATCCCCGCGGTGTTCGACTGGCCCGGCGTCGCGGTCCTGATCGAAGGGGACCAGCCCGTCCTGTCCTACTCCCCCCGCGGCATCGCCACGCTCTGGGACGACGCTCCGCCCCAACGCACGGGCGCTATGGATGAGCTGATCGGCGGCACGCGCGCGGACCTGCTGAGGGTGCTGGAGGTGCCGATGACCACCGGGGAACTGGCGCGGCGACTGCATCTGACGCCGGCCGCGATCTCCCAGCAACTGGGGCTCCTGCGTCGGGCCGGTGTGGTGGACGCGAGGCGCCAGGGACGCGAGGTCTACACCGAGCTGACGCCGGAAGGTCGCAAGCTCCTCGACCTCCTCGGTTGAGGGGTTGCTAGACTGCCCGACGGCCGACCGGCCCGAGGTCCCATCGTCTAGAGGCCTAGGACATCACCCTCTCAAGGTGAAGACACGGGTTCAAATCCCGTTGGGACTACTCCCGCTGGCCTGCGGAACCACCCACCGCAACGCACTGTGATCGCCTGAAGCATGGCGGTCCCGCCGGGTCAGTCCCGATCGCGGGCGCGGGTCAGCGGCTCTTCTTGTACCCCGTGGTCTTGGTGGCTCTGCTTCGGGCGGCGACATCGACCTTGGAGGGGAACTGCTGTTTCGACTGGAAGAGCTGCTTCAGCCACCGGACGAACCTCATGATCTAGCTACCTCCGCTCCGCAGAACTCGTCACTCTTCAAGGTCATGATAGGTCGCATGTCCCAACTCCTGATCCCATGTGACCCGGCCTCGCTTCCCTGCGGCTGTAAGGACGGGCCCACCGCCCTCGTAGGAGGCGAGGTCGCATACGACGTTCGATCGCAGTTCGATCGAAACGATGAACCTGCTCAGATTTCCGGGGCACGGGCATGGACGGCGGTGAAGGCGATCGTTTCGGTCCACCACGCTGGGTCGGCGCAGTGGGCGAGGAAGGCGTCGATCAGTCGGTCGTCCACCTGTCCTGAGCCGACGAGCTGGTCTCGGAGCTCGGTGATCGTCTCCGTCCAGTAGAGCGCCCACGGCGAGCCCCCCTGATACACGGCCGTCTCGGCGGTCCCTGCGACCTGCTCGAGACCTGCCGCCGCGAGCCGCGGGGCCAGGGTTCGACCGATGTGGTAGTCGATGCCCTGATCGCGCGACCAGGCGAGCCATCCGTCCCAGAACGCTCGCACGTCCGGGGGCTCCGCGACGCTGACCGGAAGGAAGTCCGGCTCGATCAGGAGGATCCTTCCCCCCGGCGCCAAGCCGGCGACCAGGTTCCGGATCGCTGCATCGGCGTCGGCGACGTGGTGCAGGACGGCCCGCGCGGTGACGATGTCGAACGTGCCGGGATCGACCGGCGCGGCGACGATGTCACCCACTCGCAGCTCGAGGTCCGGCGCCTCCACGTCGACGAGCGACAGGTCGAGATCCACGGCGACGACGCGGCCGCCGGGTCCGACACGCTCCGCGAGCCACGCGGAGATCGAACCGTTGCCGCAGCCCACCTCGAGCGCCCTCGTCCCCTCACCGATCCCCAACGACTCGAGGTGTCGTCGGTGCGTCGGGTCGAGCAGCCGTGACATGAGCGCCAACCGCGCGGCTTCACCTTCGAGGTGGTGATCGAGGACGTACTTGCCCATGCACCCGATCCTACGGGGCCGCGACCTACCGGTCGACGATCGGCTGCGTCATCGGTTCGGACTCAGGGATGCGCATCACGTCCGGACGGTCCGGGAACGGATGCATCGCGTCGATCGGCTCGCCTTCGGTTTCGACGACCTCCCCGAGCTCCTCGTCCTCGTCCCCCGGCATCCCCTTCACCGACGACGGCATCGCGGCGTACGCGAGGAGCCCGGCGATGCCCGCCACCGCCGTCCCGATGCCGCCGATGATGAGCACGGTCTGGCCGTCGAGACCGGCCACCAACCCACCGGCCGCGCCGATCGCGATCAGCTGGGTGCCGTTCATCAGTCCGCCATAGGCCGCGAACACGCGACCGCGGTACCGGTCCTCGGTTCGGTGCACGATGAGCTGCGCATCGAGACCGTGATGACGC
>JBKPMF010000141.1:0-8909 GCA_046732015.1 Actinomycetota bacterium | reverse complement strand
CCGTGCGATCGTTCGACGGATCGACCGCCGGGAACGCCACGGCGATCGATCTGCACGGGCTGCAGACCGCGCCCGATCCGGTCGTCTACCGCATCCCGGGAACGGCGCTGCCCATCCCGGGCCTCGGGACCCACCTGTCGGCGATGACCGGCCTCGCGTATGAAGGGGGCTGGCTCTACTACACGGTGCAGGGTGACCCTCGCCTCTATTCCCGGGGATTCACCGAGGAGAGCCAGACCGTTGGTGCGCCGTTGCTCGTGGCCAGCTCCGGCGACGGGGTGGACTGGGCGAACGTGCGCGGACTCGCGATCGCCTCGGGCAACCTCTACTTCGCCCTCGCGGACGGCACGCTGAACCGCATCGCGTGGGCGAACGGCCATCCCTCGGGTGCCCCCACCGCGATCGGCGGTCCGGCGATCGACGGCACGAACTGGGCCTCGGGAGGGCTCTTCGTCTTCGGCTCCTGAGCGGCGGCCGCGCGTCACCGGCTGCAGGTATCGTCGTTCCATGGCTCGGCTCAGCACACGCGAGCGGGCGAAGCTGCCCGACAAGGCGTTCGCCTACATCGACGGCGACGGACACCGGCGGCTGCCCATCCACGACGAGGCGCACGTGCGCGCGGCGCTCGGCCGGTTCGAGCGGGTGCGGTTCGAGGACGACGCCGCCCGCGAACGCGCGCGTCGCCGGCTGCTGAACGCCGCCAAGAAGTACGGCATCGTGCCCGTGGGCTTCATCACGGGTCAGCTTCGATCCGAACGCAACGCGCGGGGCCCGGACTTCTCCACCTTCCCCGCCGGGACCGTCACGTTCCTCATGACCGACATCGAAGGGTCCACGATCCTCTTGCGCCAGTTGGGCGAGGACTACACCGCGGTCCTCAAGGACGTGCGGGCCGTCATCCGCAGCGCGGTCCGGCGCTGTGGCGGTCGCAAGGTCGACGCGCACGGCGACGAGTACTTCTCGGTGTTCGAGCGGGCGGCGCCGGCCATCGAAGCGGCGATGGACCTCCAGATCGCCATGGCCCAGCGGGCGTGGCCGGGCGAGCGTCCCGTCCGGGTGCGCGCGGGCATCCACACGGGCCGGCCCACGCTCACCGACGGGGGGTACGTGGGTCTGGCCGTTCACACCGCCGCCCGCGTGTGCTCGTGTGGCCACGGCGGACAGATCGTCGTCTCGGCCCAGGCTCGTCAGGCATCGATGGGATCCCTGCCGGCCGGCGCACGGCTGCGCAGCCTGGGAAGCCATCGCCTGGCCGGACTGGGACGGCCGGAGACCCTGTTCCAGCTACACGCTGAAGGCCTGCCCACACGGTTCCCCGCCTTGCGCACTGGTCCCTGAGCGCAGGTCCCGACCACCCGGCCTGGACGCTCGAACGCAGAGCGTGCAGACTCGGAACCGCGGGGAACACCGTGAACGACGACCAGGGAGCGAACGCGATGGCTGACGACGCGAAGCAGGCTTGGAACGAAGTGGGAGAGCGGTTCGCCTCCCTCGGCAATCGGTTGTCGGACAAGTACCGCGAGTCCGGTTCGGGCGGCGAGCCGGGAGCCGCCGAGACCCAGCGCAAGCTGCAGGAGACGGCCAAGGAGGTCGGCGATCAGCTCTCGCGAGCCTTCGATGCGCTCGGCGCCACCATCCGCGATGAAGAAGCCAAGGCCGATCTGAAGCAGGCCCTCAACGCGTTCGGCGACGCGCTCGGGGCCACCTTCGACGAGGCCGGCCACGCGATCCGGCGGACGGTGGGATCCACCAGTGACACCCCGCAGGCCAAGCCCGACACGCCGCCGTCCAGCGGCGACGCCCCGCCGGCCACGCCCGAGGATCCGCCGACGGGCCCGGACAGCGATGGCTGACAAGACGAACCCGCGGGACGCGCTGGCGGCCATCCCGCTGTTCGCGCACCTGTCCAGCCGGCAGCTCCGCCGGATCGCCTCCAGCACCAACGAGGACGCCTACGAGGCGGGCGATGTCATCATCAACGAAGGCGGGCGCTCGCGATCGATGTTCGTGATCTTGGAGGGCACCGCCAGCGTGGTGCGGGACGGCCAGACGCTCGCTCAACGCTCGCCGGGAGAGTTCTTCGGTGAGCTGTCCATGATCGATGAACGACCTCGAGCGGCCTCGGTGGTGGCCGACACCTCGATGCGGTGCCTCGTGCTCGAGCACGAGGTGCTGCGCGACATCGCGATGAGCGACCCGCAGGTGGCGTGGTCGCTTCTGAAGACGTTGGCCAGCCGCCTCCGCGACGACTAGCCGTTTCGGTCAGCCCTCCAGGGGTTGGTCCGGGAACCCCTCGGGGGTCGGGAGCCGGCTGGCCCCGCAGGACCGGTTGAGGAACGGGAACGGATCGATCGCGTCCATGATGCGGGTGAACCCGAACGGCGAACGATGCAGCGGGTTCGGCAGCGCCCAGGGATGCCACTCGAAGTGGTCGTGGGGGCCGGTCGCGTCGCCGGTGGAGCCGACGTAGCCCACGATGTCGCCGGCCTTCACGACCCCGCGCTTGGCGAACCGGCTGAGGTGATCGTTCCGCACGTACCCGTTCGCTCCCACCACCGTCACCCATCGACCGGCGAACCACCCGTCGCTGTGCGGCACGGCGAAGCCGTCGAACGGCGCCCGGACCGGGCGTCCGGTGGGCGCGATCACATCGTTGCCCCAATGGGGGTGATAGCCGCCCACCGTGCGACGTTCGCCGAAGTCGTCCGAGTAGTGGACGCCGCCGCCCACCGGACAGCGTCGGAGGGGGTCGCGCGTCGCGTCGTCCTCGGTGCCGGTGCGCGGGTAGGAGGTGAAGCGGCCGGTTCGCTGTATGTGGCCCCACGCGGCGGTGGGCGTGCCGTAGTTCAACCAGATCCATCGCATGCCCCCGATGAGCTGCTGGATCACCGCGGCGTTGGCGGTGGTGTTGGGGCAAGCGTCCCATCCGTGCACGAAGCACGTCGGGGAGAGGTGGAACGCGTCCCGGTTCGCCGTCATCCAGGGTCCGAAGACGGTGGCCATCTCCTGGGTGGTCATCGCGAACTGCCCGTGCCACACGTGGTTGGCACCGCCGCGTTTGCGGAAGTCCGGGTCGAAGTCAGTGCCCTGCCAGCAGACGATCTTGGCGATGAAGGGGGAGTCGGCCCACTTTTTGGGTAGATCCCGAGAGACCTTGATCGCACGGGCGACGTGACGCTGGAAGCGCTCGGGAACGTCCGGATTGAAGCAGCGCTCGGCGGCCTTCGCGGGGGTCTGCGCTGCCGCCGGCACCGGGACGATGCCGGCCAGCGCCACGTAGATCGACATGGCGACGACGAGCACAGGAAGGGGCATGGTGGGCGAGCGCACGGCGCGTATCCTACGGCTAGGCTGCCGGGCGATGTCCACGACCCGAGCGATGGCCACCATCCTGTCGGTCGCCGCGGTCGTCGCCACCGGATCGTGCACCGATGAGCGGCCCGAGCCACGGCCCACGACGGCTCCGAGCCCTTCCCCGGCCTCGCCGCTTCCCACCCAAGGGGTGGTCGCTCGCGACACCTTCGATCGCCCCGACGGCCCCATCGGCACGGCCGATGTCGGTGGCGGGTGGACCGAGATCCACGATTCCTGGAGCATCCGCGACCACCAGGCACGGGCCGCGATAGCGTCGTCGTCCAGCTACGGGTACGCGACGCTCGTGACCGGCGTCTCCGACGGTTACTTGGTCGAGGCCGATGTCACGCTGAGCCCGACGTTCGAGCGCGCGGCCCCGGGGTTGCTCGCCAACTACGCCGACAACGAGAACTACCTGTTCACGAAGGTCGAGGTCACCGAGGGGCATCCCGACGGGTTCATCGCCGTCGGCGATCAGCTCGAGGGCGCGGTGCGTTCCACGCTCTGCCAGAAGTCCCACCTCGGTTTGAAGAACGGCGGGACCTACCACCTCTCCCTGCGCCGTTCCGGAAGTGACGTGCAGGGAACGGTCGAGACCGCGGACGGTACCGAACTGGGAACGTGTGCGATCACGCTCGATGCCGAGCAGTTGAGCGCCTACGGCGAGGCCACCGCCTTTGGTCTGCGCATCAAGATCGTGGGCGATGAGGACGACGGCCGATCCCGATGGGACGACTTCACCGTCACCGCCCGTTAGACGGCAACGTGTATGCGCGCGTGGGCCGTACCGAGCACTGCAAGGCCCACACCAGCAGGACGGTCAGGTCGGTCCGTAGGATCAGCCCAAGACCACGCCGTCGGCGGACTCCGATGGCGCCGGATCGGGGAGCCGCGCCATGCGGAACGCGGTGAACAGTCCGAAGAGCGCGGCGAGGAGCGGCACCAACAGCGCCACCTGCAACGCGATCTCACGTGCGTCCGTGTTGATGCGGATGATCTCTGCCTGGATGTCATGGGGCTGATCGACGAGGAGCTCCTCGAGCTGGGAGTTGCTCAGGATCTCTGCGTCCTTTTCGAGACCGTCGGCAACCTGCTGTTGCTCGGTGGGCGTGAACACGGCGCTCGATTCCGCCATGTCGGTGAAGGAGATCGCCAACGTGCCCAGCATGATGGCTCCGGCGAAGGCTAAGCCGAACGAGAGCCCGAACGAACCGCTCGCCGAGTTCACACCCGCGGCTTCGCTGACCCGCTCCTCATCGATCGGGGACAGGGTGAAGTTGTTCAGCTGGGAGACCAGCAGCCCCAAGCCCGCGCCGGCGATCACCAACGGCATGAGGAGGTACCACCCGGAATCCGCCCGAGGCACGATCGCGATGATCACCGTCATCCCCACCGCCAGGAGTGCGAAACCGGCACGGATCACGGCGCTCGGTCGTCGGCTTCCCGCCTTCTTGCCCGCCAGCAATGCCACCCCGAACATCGTGAGCGAAAGCGGGGCGATCGACAGACCCGTCTGCATCGCGTTGTACTCCAGCACCATCTGCAGGAAGATCGGCAGCGCGATCATCGCGCCGCCCAGCGCGATCTGCTGCATCATCTGCCCCGTCACCCCGAACCGGAACATCTTCGATCGGAACAGATCCGGGTCGATCAGGGTCGGCTTCCCGTCACGCTTGCGGCGCACGAGCCAATAGCCCAGCGATCCCAGGGCTACCGCTCCGACCGCCAGGAACACCCCCACCGCCTCTCCGCCCTCCTGCCACACGAGGACCCCGAGGACGATCCCGCCCATGCCGAGGACGGACAGGACCGAACCGATCAGGTCGATGTGCCGAGGCCCCGTGTAGGGCACGTCTCGGACGCGACCGATGCCGGACAGGACGACCGCGATGATCACCACCTCGAGGGCGAAGCCGACGCGCCAGGAGAGGAACGTGGTGATGAAGCCGCCGAGCAGCGGCCCCACCGCGGCGGCGATCGCGGCCGAGGCCCCGACCAGGGCGTACACACGCTTCTGGGCCGCTCCTTCGAAGTTCCCGTGGATCAGCGACTGCATCGCCGGCAGCAGGAGCGAAGCGCCGAGCCCACCGACCACGGCCCAGAACACGACGATCACGGTCACGCTCTGGGCGAGCGTCATCGCCAGCGCGCCGACGGCGTAGGCGAGCAGACCCAACACGTAGGCCTTCTTGCGGCCGATGAGGTCGCCGACCTTGCTGCCGATCAGGATGAACGCCGCCGATACGAGCGCCTCGAGCGCGATCGCCGACTGCACGGCGCTGACGGTCGTTCCCAGGTCGTGGACGACGGCCGAGATCGACACGTTCATCAACGAGGTGTCGACGACGAGCACGAACATCGCCATCGCAAGGAGCAGCGCGAGCCGCTGGTCGAACTCCGGCGCCTCAGGAGCGGCGTCCGTCCCTTCGCTCACTCCAGATCTCCATCCCGGTCGGGCCGGATGCAGCGGACCTGCGTTGAAACCCTCGGCAAGCATGACTCTAGCCGGGGATCGAGCGCGGGTCGTGAGCTGGGGCTGCTGCGGCGCCGGGCCGAGGCCAGGCGCCGCCCCCAGGACTAGCCGAATAGGAACAGGCCGCGGCCCTTCCAGTTGATGCCGTCCAGCCCGGGTCCGCTCACCGTGGTCATCGCCCCGGTGGGCTTGCCGGCGCTGAACGCGATCCGGTCGAGCGAACCGTTCGAGCGGGCCACGAAGACCTGCCCGTCGGCCACCGTCAGGCCCACGGCGGTGTTCCAGCTGTAGCCGTCGGCCGACGTGCTGGCGGTGAAGGTCTCGGCGCCCACCACGTCACTGCTGGGCGAGAAGTACCGGTACAACAGGCTCGAGCTCCCGGAGACCGTGTAGTAGAGACGGCCGTTATCCAGGAACATCCCGGTCACGTTCGACAGCGGGAAGTGCGTGGAGGTCAGCCCGTGCAGGTCGACTGCCGTGGCCGGTCCCACCGTGGTGCCGTCGAACGGACGCTCGTACAGCTTGCCGTCCGACCACCCGGTGTACAGACGACCGTTCGTGACGAACGCCCCACGGGCCTGGCCCCAGTCGATTGCGGGCGTCGACAGCGTCGTCAGCCCACCGGCCGTCGTGCCGTCGAACGAGCGGTGCTCGAGCTGCGTCGCTCCGCCAGGCGCGGGGCCGGCGGGAACGTCGAGGTCGACGATCTCGATGCCGTTGACGAGCGGGTTCTCCGTCACGTGGGTGAAGTCGATGTTCACGGTGCCATCGCTCGTGATCGGGAACTGCTTCATCGTGCCGCGCTGGTTGCCCACGTCGGCGACGATGTCGTAGTTCGTGAGCTTCGGGGCTCCGTCGATCGCGACCGAGAACCGACGCTGACCGACGGCCGCCGTGCACGTGCACTGGTTGCCGAAGTAGAGCCGGACCTGCAGGTTGTGCCCTGCGGGAGCCGGGAAGCTCCACGACATCTCCGGCGCGGTGTTCGGGTCCCAGCGCTCGGAGCTGAAGATCGTCGAGGGGGTCGTGGCCGGCACGGTGCCGTCCACGCTGCCGATCGCAGCGTAGGTCGCCACGTTGCTGCCGGTGTTCCGCAGCGGGTTCGTGGTCTGGTCGTCAGCCTGCCAGTCCATGCCACAGTCCAGGCTCGGGATCGCGCCACCCGCCGCGTTCACCCGGTAGAGGATCGAGGCATCGACCGATGAGCAGCCGTTCACGGGCAACTTCCACAGCTCGTTCGGCAGGTGGAACACCGAGGCTGCCGGCACGGCGGTGCCGCCGGCGATCGGCATCCAGGCGAGGCGCTCGTGACGCTCGCCCGAGATGCAGCAGCTGTCGGAGCCGAACCAGACGCCGCCCGACGTCGAGTACAGCTTGAACACGCCCTCGCGACGAGGCTCGCGCGTGGCGGTCCAGTCGAGCGGCAGACCGTTCAGCGGGTCGAGCGCCGCGGTGCCAACCCGGGGGACGGCGCCGGGCCCTTGGGCGTCGCTCGCGAAGGGGTTGTTCTCCCAGCGCATGTGCCCGCCGACGTAGATCGCCTCGCCGGTCGACAGGACGCTCCACGTGGTGTCGCCACCGGTGTAGTCCGCCCACGAGGGCTGGAGGTTGCTGCCGGTGGCGCTCATCTCCCACCGCGTCACGGTGTCGCAGAGGACGCCAGCGCCGGGTCCGCCCATGTAGGCGCCCGTGGTGGCGATCACGAAGTACGTGCCGTCCGGAGCGATGTCGACGTCACGCATGTAGCTGTCGAACTTCGACGCGCACACGCTCTTGAATCGGTTGGTCTGCCAGTCCGCGATCGTGGCCGGGCGGCTGCCCACGTTGAGCTTCACGATCTGACGGAAGTCCAGGCCGTTCACGGTGGCGAAGTTGCCGATCGCCACGATCGTGGAACCGTCGGGTGAGATGTCCATGCGCTGGATCCGCGTCGGCCCGCCGTTCTGGTTGCCGGCGAACGCGAAGCTCACCTGGGGGTCGACCGCGCCGGTGTCGGCGTTGAGCGCCGCGAAGTCGACCACGTTCGTGGTGCCGATCTTGCTGAACTGTCCCCCGAGGTAGAGCGTGTTGCCGTCGATCGACATGTCCATGACGCGCTTGCCGCTCGTGACGTTCGCGTTGAAGCCGGGGACGTTCTGACCGTTCGAGAGGTAGACCCTGGCGACGCGCTTGTGGGTCGCGCCGTTGACGGTGCCGAAGTAACCGCCGATGAAGACCGAGAGGCCGTCGGGCGCCGGCTGGACCGATTCCACCTTGCCGTCCAGCTGCGGGACGAACGTAGTGCTGATGTCTCCCGTGGTCACGTCGAAGGCGAAGATGTGATTGCGCGTGAAGACGGGTCCCCCGTTGACTTGCTCCACCTGCGTGAAGGAGCCCGCCACCACCATCATGTTGCCGATCTGGGCCATACCTTTCACGCCGTCCTGGCGCGCGCCGTCGATGATGTGCGGAGTGATGCCGTTGACCGGGTTGTCGCTCACCAACCCCGGTAGGAAGACCGAGGGATCGGCCGCGGCCGGTTGCACGAGGGCGGCAACCAAGGCCATGGCGAGCAGAGCAAGGAGCGGGATTCGAACACGACTCATCGGGGGGTCTCCTCTAGGACGAAAGGTCGTCCCCCACCATTCCAGTTCCGTGGGGGCGCGACTACGGACCTTCGGCGGTTCTTCTAGGCCAAGGGTCGGGGGCCGACAGGGGTAGATGGAGAGTACAACAGGCCGGGCCGGATCCCCAAGGAAACCCCGGGATACGGCGGTTTCCTTCGGTTGACGTCACCGACAACGTGACGCAATATGGGTCGCCGCCCGCCGGACCCGAGACCTCGGGAGGGAACTGCATGCGTCGGACATGGGTGAGGCGTTTCGCGACCGCTTCGATGATCCTCTCGATGGGGGTGATCGGGGGGCCGGCCACCGCACATGCCGCGTTCCCCGGTGCGAACGGCACGATCGTGTTCGACACGGCCCAGGTCTTCTTCAACGGTACGGGGCCCTCGAACATCTACTCGGTCGATCCCGACGGCTCGAACCTGCGGCGCCTCACCGATGTTCCCGATGGAACGAGCGCGTGGCATCCCTCGGTG
>JBKPMF010000140.1:0-6017 GCA_046732015.1 Actinomycetota bacterium | reverse complement strand
GAACTGGTGGCTGTTCCTGATCACGGGCATCGCATGGTTGTTGATCGGCGTACTGGTGCTGCGCTTCAACATCACCTCGGTGGCAACCGTGGGCATCCTCTTGGGCTTCATGTTCCTGGGCGCGGCCATCAACGAGTTCCTGGCGTCCACGACGGTCGCCGGAGGATGGAAGTTCGTGCACATCGCGCTGGGCGTGTTGTTCATCCTCGGCTCGCTGTGGGGATTCTTCGAGCCGGTCGACACGTTCTTCGCGTTGGCGTCGGTGCTGGGCTTCCTGTTGGTGCTGATCGGTTCGATGCATGTGATCGGCGCCGTGCTGTCACGCGAGACCAACCCGCTGTGGTGGCTGGGACTGTCCGTGGGCATCCTGGAGATCCTGCTGGCGATGTGGGTCTCGCAGCAGTTCTACGACGTGCGAGCCGCGCTGATCCTGCTGTGGGTGGGCTTCATGGCGATCTTCCGCGGCATCAGCGAGATCGTGATGGCGTTCGAACTCCATCACGCCAAGAAGCAGCTCGACGTCGCTCCGGCTGCCTGATCCTTTCGCGATCGACGATGGAAGGAGACCGGCCCAGGCGAGGGCCGGTCTCGTCCGTCCTCCGTCTAGGACGACGCCGCTCGCGCCCTGCGGAGCTCGGCCACCGACCCGAGGCGCTCGAACAGGTCCACGGCGTTCGCCAGCCGGTCCCGCTGCCCGTCGTCGAGCCCCGTATCGCTGAGCGTCTCGGCGATGGCGACATCGGTGCGTGCCGCTTCCCAGGTCGCTCCGTGCTCGAGGAATCCGTCGCGGGTTCGCGCCAGGATCTCGACGCCGGCCTCGGTGTCGCCGTCGTGGCAGCGCCATAGTCCTGCGAGCCGATCGGCGAACAGGCGGACCCCGACCAGGTCGCCGTCGTCGGCCGCCTGCCGCACCTCGGCGACGATGTCGTCCGCCCGATCCCATCGGTCGGCGATCGGCACCCATTCGCACATCGCCTCGAGGTGACAGGCGCCGGCGATCCTCCAACCGGTGGGTGGGTGCTGGAAGCGTGCCCACGCTTCCTCGACGGCCCCGCGAGCCACCAGGATTCGGTTGACGTAGGGCCAGATGCGACGGGCGGTGTCGCCGGCGGCCGCCTCGACGCGCAGGAGCAGATCGACCAGCCGGTCGGATTCGGCGCGTTCGCCGCGGAACGTGTGGATCAGGGCCATCGAACCGAATGCGGTGTAGACGAAGTACGGCGGATCGTCACGCCGGTCTCCCAGCAGTCCGATGACCGTGGTGTACGTGTCGACCGCTCCGTCCCAGTCGCCGGTGCGATACCGGCCTTCGGTCAGCCAGGCCAGGGTGTGCAACCGGGAGTTGATCGCGACCTCAACGGTGCGCTCGCCTTCGGATGCGTCCCGGACCACATCGGACCAGCGTCCCGCCTCGCCTGAGCACCACGCCATCATCGCGTACACGTCGCCGATCTCGAACTGGTCGCGCAGCCGCGGCAGCAGCTCGAGACGGCGTCCCTCGATCTCGAGCCCGCGCCCGTACCGCCCCCGGCGCAGAGCCGGCGCCGTCGCCTGGTCCAGGGCGGCCGAGGCGAGGTCGGCGTCGCCCAGCCTCAGCGCCATGTCCGCCGCCTCCAAGCCGTCGAGCTCGATACGGTCCAGCTCCTCGTCGGAGAACTCCAAGGTCGGGAACGCGAACGGCCATGACGCCTTGGTCCCCAGGAGCTGCACGCGTTCGCGGGAGTCACCGGACGGGAGATGGTCGATCCCGAGTTCGAGGAACCGGCGTACCTCCGATTCCGGCGGTGCGATCCGCACGGAACCGGGCCATCGGGTCGCGATCTCCACGGCGCGGGCCGACAGCCCGGACACCCGGATGGGGTCGCTCGGTGTGGCCGCCAGTTCGGCCTCGGCTGCCGCGGTGAACCCGCGCCACGACTCATCGCCGTCGTAGTCGCTGAAGAACGCTTCGGCGCTGGCTTCATACGCGAGCGACCGTTCGGCCGGCGTCGATGCGAGGTCGATCGCCTGGCCCGCGAGGCGTTCGGACTTCTTCAGGGCATAGCGTCGTCCGGTCTCCTGGGCCGCCCGCAGCGTGCGGTCGAACGCCTGCAGCCGGAGGGCCTCGATCTCCTGGGGATCGGTCGAGGTGCATGCGCGGTAGGCCTCGAACCAGTGATAGGAGAGCAGCTCGAGGAACTCGCGGGCGCGCTCACCCAGGGTGTCCTCGAGCCATCGGGCGATCGAGGCGTGCGCCGCCGACCGATCGCGCCGGGGCAGGGTGTCATAAGCGACGTCGCGCGTGAGCACATGTTTGAAGATGTACTCGGGTTCGTTCCCCAGTGCCGAAGAGAGCCGAGACCGGACGAGATCGCGCTCTTCGAGGGTGACGAGCGCCTCCGGGACGCGATCGCCTCCGCCGTTCAGCAGCTGCCGGACCGCGCCCGGCCAGAAGATGCGTCCGACGACGGCCGCGGCCTGCAGCACCCGGCGATCCGGCGGGTCGAGCAGGTCGATGCGAGCCGCCAGGACCCCCTGCACCGTGTCGGGGATCGTCACCTGTGCGATATCACCTGCGGCGCGCCACCGCCCGCCCTCGAGCCAGACCGAACGGCTGTCCACCAGTTGCCGCACGATCTCTTCCAGGAAGAACGGGTTGCCCTCCGCACGGTCGAGGATCTGGCGGAACATCGAGTCGGGGAGCCCGTCGACATCGAGCAACGAGCGAACCAACGTGTCGGCGTCTCGCGTGCCCAGGGGATCGAGCGCGATGGCGGAATAGTTCCGCTTGCCACCGCCCCACCCCGGACGGGTGCTGGTGAGGTCCGGGCGCGAGGGGCACACGAAGGACACGCCACCCTCCACCCGGTCGGCGAGCTCTTCGAGCAGGTCCAGCATGGCGGGGTCGGCCCAGTGGATGTCCTCCACCACGACGACGACGGGGCGCTCCGCCGCCAGCGCCGAGAAGAAGGTGCGCCACGCAGCGTGCATCTCGTCGCGGACCCGCTTCGGCTCCTCCCCGAACAACGGTGTGGCGGGGTCCTCGAGCCCCGTCGTGAAGGAGAGCGCGGCGGTGGCCCGTTCGGGGTCGGGTGCGGACGCCAGGAGCGTCATCCCGACGGCGCGGATCTTGTCGAGCGCGACGGCGGGGGAGTCGGTGTCCGAGACGTCGGCGATGCCCCGCAGGATCTCGGACAGGGGCCAGTACGTGATGCCGTCGCCGTACGGGAGACACCGCCCCCGCACGACCAACGGAGCTCGTTCCTGCGAGGCGGCCCATCGGATGAACTCGTGGGTCAGCCGGCTCTTGCCGACCCCCGGGTCTCCGTAGATCGTGACGACGTGCGGGCGGCCCTCTGCGGCCGAGCGCTCGTACATCGAGCGGAGCAGTCCGAGTTCGGCGTCCCGCCCAACCATCGGTCCGCTGAGCCCCACGTCGGCGGCTTCGCCGGATCCGCCGAGCACGGCCGAAGCCACCACCGACTCGGTCTTGCCCTTCAGCGCGAGGTCACGACGCTCGCCGAACCGGAACCCACGAACCGCGCGGCGGGTGCGGTCGGCGGCTAGGATCTCGCCGGGTTCGGCGGTGGTCTGCAGCCGGGCCGCGGTGTTGACGACGTCGCCGGTCACCATCGGTTCGCCGGAGGCCGCGTCTCCGGCTGCCAGCACCTCGCCGGTGTTGACGCCGATCCGCATCTGCAGCGTGAGTCCATGGGTGGCGTCGAGTTCGGCGTTGACCGCCTCCAGCCTCCGCCGCATACGGATCGCGGCGCGGAGCGCCCTCGCCGGATCGTCCTCGTGGGCCGACGGCACGCCGAACGCGGCCATCACGGCGTCGCCGATGAACTTCTCCACCGTGCCGCCTTCGGCCTCGATCTCCTCGCGCATGCCGCCGAAGTAGATGGCCATGACGTCGCGCAGCTGCTCGGGGTCCAGCCGTTCGCCCAGGGTGGTCGACCCGGTCACGTCGGCGAACAGCACGCTCACCACGCGGCGTTCCTCGACCGGGACCTGCACCGTTTCCTCGACCGGGGTCCCGCAGGCGGGGCAGAAGCGAGCGCCGTCGGGCAGCTCCACCCCGCAGGAGGCACACACCGGGCGCAGCCCCGCGCCACACGTCGAGCAGAACCGAGCCTCGGCGTCGTTGTCGGAACCGCATGTGGCGCACCGAACCATCGGCCGAGTCTAGGGCCGTTCCGTAGACTGCCGCCATGAACGTGCCCGACAAGCCGTCGCTCGACGGACTGGAAGCCAAGTGGGACGAATGGTGGGAGGCCTCAGGCACCTACCGGTTCGACCCGACGAAGTCCCGCGAGCAGGTCTACGCGATCGACACGCCGCCGCCCACGGTGAGCGGCTCGCTGCACGTGGGTCACGTGATGAGCTACACGCACACCGACCTCATGGCGCGGTACAAGCGCATGCGCGGGTTCGAGGTCTTCTACCCCATGGGCTGGGACGACAACGGCCTGCCCACCGAGCGCCGCGTCCAGAACTACTTCGGGGTCCGCTGCGACCCGGCCCTGCCCTACGACCCGTCGTTCGATCCGTCGACCTTGGAGCGACCCGACGGCGAGGCTCCGGTCGCGGTGAGTCGCAGCAACTTCATCGAGCTCTGCGGCCGGCTCACCGTCGAGGACGAGAAGGCCTTCGAGGCGCTCTTCCGGCGGCTGGGGCTGTCGGTGGACTGGACGCGCACCTACACCACGATCGGCGAACGCTCGCGACGGATCTCGCAGCGATCGTTCCTCCGGTTGCTGCGCGATGGACATGCCTACACGGCCGAGGCCCCCACGTTGTGGGACATCGACTTCCAGACGGCGGTGGCGCAGGCCGAGATCGAGGATCGCGAACGCGACGGCGTCTACCACCGCATCACGTTCGACCGCGAGGACGGCGGGACGGTCGAGATCGAGACCAGCCGTCCGGAGCTGATCCCCGCGTGCGTCGCCCTCGTGGTGAACCCGTCGGACGATCGGTTCGCCTCGCTCGTCGGCACCACCGCGCTGACCCCGCTGTTCCGGGTGCCCGTGCCGGTCGTGGCGCACGAGCTCGCCGACCCGGAGAAGGGGACCGGCGTCGCCATGATCTGCACGTTCGGCGACGTCACCGACGTCACGTGGTGGAAGGAGCTCGGCCTGCCGGCTCGCGTCGTGATGCAGAAGGACGGCACGATCGGCGGACGTACGTTCGGTGAGCCCGGCTGGGAATCCCGCGACCCGGAGGCCGCCAACGCCGTCATGGGCGAACTCGCGGGGCTGCACGCGAAGAAGGCGCGCGCCCGGATCGCCGATCTGCTGCGCGATGCCGGCCACCTGGTGGGCGAACCGCAACCGGTGAAGCACGTCGTGAAGTTCTACGAGAAGGGCGACCGGCCGCTCGAGGTCATCACCAGCCGGCAGTGGTTCGTGCACACCCTGGCACTCAAGGACCGGCTACTGGCCCGCGGCGAACAGATCGCCTGGCATCCGGCGTTCATGGGCGGGCGCTACGCCTCGTGGGTCGAGGGCTTGAACTCGGACTGGGCGATGAGCCGCCAGCGGTTCTTCGGCGTGCCGTTCCCCGTCTGGTACCCGCTCGACGAGCACGGGAACGCGCGCTACGACGACCCGATCCTGGCCGACGAGTCCACCCTGCCGATCGATCCGCAGGATGCGGTGCCGCCCGGCTACGAAGCGTCCCAACGCGGGGAGCCCGGCGGGTTCGTGGGCGACCCCGACATCATGGACACCTGGGCGACCTCGTCGCTCTCGCCCCAGATCGCGGCCCACTGGGAGGACGACCCCGACCTGTTCGCCCGATTGTTCCCGATGGACCTCCGCCCTCAGGCGCACGACATCATCCGGACCTGGCTCTTCTCGCGCGTCGTCCGCGCTCACTTCGAGGACGGCAGCGTGCCGTGGTCCGACGCGATGATCTCGGGCTTCGTCCTCGACCCCGACCGCAAGAAGATGAGCAAGTCCAAGGGCAGCGTCTCGACCCCGACCGAGCTGCTCGACCGGTACGGCACCGACGCGATCCGGTGGCGCGCGGCCTCG
>JBKPMF010000139.1:0-14312 GCA_046732015.1 Actinomycetota bacterium | reverse complement strand
GTGTAGAGGACGAAGCCATCACCCTTCCGGTACGGGTCGAGGACGGCAACCGCGTCGTCGAAGCCCGCTTCGATCTCCGCGACGAGTGCCGCCTGGTCGGCTGGGATCAACGGCTTCACGGCGTCGAAGGCGGCTTTCGAGCCTTCGACGTTGGCCTCGAAGTCCCACAGGTCTGTGTGGGAGTACCGGTCTTCTTCGCCGGTGATCTTGGAGTTGGCGACCTCGCCCAACAGTTCGCTGGCGCCGTTGGCGACCTGGGCCGGTTCGAGGTCGACCTGGCGGGTGAGTTCCTGCAAGAGGCGAACGTCGGCCACGAGCTTCTTCGCGACGGGAGCCATGCCCGTGAGGTCCTCGTCGACCCAGAGCGCCTTCTCGATCCGGTGGAAGCCGGTCCACTTCGCCTCGGGGACGTCGCCTTCGCGGGCGTCGATCGCGGGGTCGAGGTCGCCGAACGCCTCCGCGATGGGCTCGATGCGCTCGTAGGGCTCGCGTGCGTAGGCGAACAGGTCCTTGGCCTCGGCGATGTCGCCGGTCTGGACCGCGTCGGCGAACTCCTGCGTGCGTGCGATCAGGATCTTCGTCTGTCCGAGCGCGAACTCCCGGTAGGTCTCGACGGCGGCGTCGGCCGCCTCAGAGGTGTCGGCGCCAACTCCGCCCGTCACGGTCAGCGTGCCCGTGACCGGATCGCTGTGGCGTCCGCACCGCATCTGATACTCACCCGGTTCGAGGGTGAGGCTGAAGGTGCCGGTGAGCCCGGGTGCGAGGTTCGCGACCTCGCCAAGGAGGAGATCGCCGTCCAGGATCTCGAGCTCGGGTTCGTCGGTGCGATCGGTCGTCGCTTCGAACGTGGTGGGTCCGGCGAACGCCTCCGCGGCGGTGGGGGAACATCCTTGGTCGGTCAGCTGCACCGCCACCACCTGGATCTGTTCGTCGGCGTTCTCGCCTTCACCGGCCTGCGGGTCGCCGTCCGATCCGCAGGCCGAAAGGGTCAGCGCCCCCGCGATGGCCATCGCCACCGGCACCCGGAACCGTCCCTGCTTCACCGTCGCCAACGTCGTCGCCCCCCATATGTTCGGTCTGCCTAACAGTGATTGTCCACCCATCTGAACGGCTGAATCCTATCGTAGAGGTCGGATTCACTGTCAAGCCATCTCGGGACGTGGGCGTGCTCGACGGTCAGGCGGGAGGTCTGACGAGCGTGGGAACCCGGGGGAAGAACGTTCGTCCCCCGCGGCGTTGCTTGCCGACGAGCTCGTTGGTGAACACCCACTCCTGCATGGGGAGTTCTCGGAGGTCCTCCACGACGAGGAACGACTGCGGGCCGAGGGCGTCATCGTCGTCGTCCTCGTCGTCGTCCTCGTCATCGTCCACATTGGCGGGCTCCGCCGGTGCAGGTGGCTCGTCGGCCGCATGGGTCTCCACCCACGAGGTGGGCAGCATCGTGGGGAGCGGGTCTCCCGGTTCATGGTGCACGCGGCCCACGAACCGGGCCGACCACGTGGCCGCCGAGATCTCATCGTCGCCGGCATCCGAGGCCATGAGCAGGACCGTCGCCCCGGGAGCCGTTCGATCCAGGTCGCCGGGTCCGCCGGCCGGCAGCACCACCCGGCCGTGTCGCGCGCAGGTCTCGGCGGCGGATCGAAGGTGCACGAGAGGCATCCCCACCAGGAGTGCCCGTTCGTCAGGTTCGCCGTTCACCGGCCCGCCGTTCGCATCAGCGCCATCGTACGTGGCTTGACCGCCTGCCTGCTCTTTCGTAGATTGTCGACAGTTCACATGAGGCCCCTCGCGCGCGACGCTCGCGGGTGGCTTCCCGATCAGGGGGGTGGCACGTGACGGATCGCCAAGACGAGCTGGACGTCTACGCAGACGGGCAAGGCAGGCGAGGCCAAGTCGATCGCCGGAGCTTCATCAGGGCCGGTGTGCTTGGCACCGCGATGGCGAGCTCGGTGTTGATGTCGAGCGACCTCGCGGCCGGCGCCTCCATGCTGAAGCGCAGCACCCGGACGGCGACCCCCAGGGGTTCGGGCCTGGTGCAGGCCGGGCCGGAACTCGCGCTGCCGCCGGGCTTCACCTATCACACGTTCGGCGCGTTCGGATCGGCGATGAGCGACGGGTTCATCACGCCACCCATCCACGACGGCATGGCGGCGTTCGATGTGGGCGGCGGCAAGCTCCGCCTCGTCCGCAACCACGAACTCGGCGAGGGCAACGATATCCCGCCGGGAACCGTGATCGGCGACCCGGCCACCGCGTGGGACAAGCGCGCCCCCGGCGGCACGACGACGATCGAGGTCGACGCCGACACGGCCGAATACCTCGGGTCTTGGATCAGCCTCAACGGCACCGACACGAACTGCGCCGGCATGCCGACCCCGTGGGGCACGTGGATCACCTGCGAGGAGACCACGATCGGCGTCGACGCGGGCTACAAGAAGCCGCACGGCTACGTGTTCGAGGTCGACCCCCTGGCGAACGAGCCGGTGCTGACCAAGCCCTACAAGAAGCTCGGCCGGTTCCTGCACGAAGCCGGCGCGGTCGACCCGGACACCGGCGTCGTCTACATGACCGAGGACGAGGGGCCCGACGGGTTCTACCGGTTCGTGTCGAACACCTCCGGTGACCTCACGTCGGGTCAGCTCCAGATGCTCCGCGTCAAGGACCAGCCGAAGTACAACACCATCGTCGGTCAGACCGTCGGGGCCGTGCTCGTCTGCGACTGGGTCAACATCAACACCCCCGACCCCTCCGACGCCGAGGACAACGCGTCGGCGGTCTTCCACGAGGGCCGTTCGAAGGGTGGCGCCAAGTTCCTGGGCGGCGAGGGTTGCACCTACCGCGACGGCGGTGTCGTGTTCGGATCGTCCGACGGTGGCGACAAGGGCCTCGGCCAGATCTGGCAGTACACGCCGACGACGAACATCGGCGAGCTGAACGAAGAGGGCGAGCTCGAGCTCCTGTTCGAGTCGACCTCGCGCCAGATCCTGGACGGCCCGGACAACATGACGACGAGCCCTGGTGGCGCGATCGTGATCGCCGAGGACGGCAACCTCAACAGCAACTTCGTGCGGGGTCTGCTGCCCAACGGTTCGATCTTCCCGATCGCGGAGAACCTGGTCGCGGTGCAGCGGCACTACCTCGAGGCCTCGGGCAAGCTCTACGACCCGACGGTTCCCGACGACGGCCCTTCGGCCGGCGACGGCACCGGCTTCTCGGAGTTCGCCGGTCCGACCTTCTCGCCGGACGGCGAGTGGTTGTTCGTCAACATCCAGGTTCCCGGCATCACCTGTGCCATCACCGGGGACTGGGCTAGCCTCGGCCTGTGAGCGATGAGGATGGATCGAACGGCGCAGTGCCGAACATCGTCACCACGCCGCCCGGTCCGAAGACGCGTGCCATCCTCGAGCGCCAGTCCGCGGTTCTGTACCGCGGACTGGCCGACGAGGTCGGACCGTTCGTCATCTGCCGCAAGTCGGGTCATGAGATCGAGGACGTCGACGGCAACGTCTACCTCGACTTCATCAGCGCGATGGCCTCGGTGCCCGCGGGGGCCGCTCGCGCTGACATCACCGACGCAGCGGTCGACGCGCTGCGTCGCTACGGCAACGAGGACACGCACTACTACTCGCATGAGTACGTGCTGCCCTTGGCTGAGCGTCTCGTGGCCATCGCGCCAGGGGCGCTCAGCCGTGTCGACATCGCGCTGAACGGCACGGAGGCCGTCGAGACCTCGGTGCGGTTCATGCGCCGCACGACCGGCCGCCCCATCGTGATCGGGTTCATGGGCGGCTACCACGGAGAGGCGGGGACCGCCGGCGCGATCGGCGCCGAGTCGAGCCACCTCTCGTTCGGGTATCGCGCGTTGATGCCCGGGTTCGCGCACGTGCCCTACCCGAACCCGTACCGCACCCCGTTCGTCGCCCGCGCCGGCGGCACGGGCGACGGCACGATCGACTACCTGCGCGACCACGTGTTGCATCACGCCGTCGATCCTCGCGAAGTGGCCGGGTTCGTGATCGAACCCGTCATGGGGTCCGGGGGGTGCGTGGCGCCGCCGGACGGGTTCTGGTCGGCGCTCGGCGATCTGTGCCGCGAGTTCGACTTCCTCCTGTGCGCCGACGAGGTGAAGACCGGGTTCGGCCGGACGGGTCACATGTTCGCGGTGGAACGCTGGGGTGTGGAGCCCGACCTCATGGCGTTGGGCAAGTCGATGGGTGGCGGCGTGATGCCGATCGGCGCGGTGCTCGGCACCGAGCGCTCGATGGACTTCGACGACGTCTCCACGGGCTCCACGTGGTCGTGGTTGCCGGCCGCGTGCGCCGCGGCGCTCGAGACCCTCGACGTGTTCGAACGGGAGCCGATCCTCGAGAACGTCCGGGTGTTGGAGGCCGCGGGCCTGCAGGCGCTCGAAGGGCTGATGGATCGCTATCCGGCCATCGGCGATGTCCGCGCGGTCGGGTGCTTCATGGCGGTGGAGTTCGTGAAGGACCGGACGACGAAGGAGCGCGACCTCGACCTGCAGGAGCGCGTGGCGTGGGGATGCCTGCGTCGTGGACTGCTGGTGGATCCGTCGACAACGTCGCTCAACCTGCAGCCCTCGCTCACGATGCCGGTCGAGGTCATGGATACCGCGATGGCCATCCTCGACGAGGCGATCGCCGAAGCGGTCGTGGCGTGACGTCCGTGCCCACCGAGCACGTGGACGACCTGGCGGCGTCCGTGCAGCGCGACCTCGTGGAACTCGTCGAGATCACGTCCGTCTCGGGCGAGGAGCACGAGGTGGTCGACCACCTCGAACACCGGTGCGCCGAGCTCGGCCTGCCGTGCCGCCGGATGCCGGTCGACGGCGGGGCCGACGACCTGCTGGTTGGCTGGCACGAACGACCGTCGCTGCTCATCACGGCGCACGTGGACACGATCCGGCCGACATGGGAGTGGTCGGGTGAGGCCGAGGTGCGCGACGGGCGCGTGATCGGGCTGGGCGCCCAGGACGACAAAGCCTGCGTGGTCGCGGCCCTCCATGGGTTCCTCATGGCTCGGGAGGCCGGGGTCCCGCTGGAGTCGCTGCCGGTGGGGATCGGTCTGTGCGTCGACGAGGAGATCGGCGGCACGGGTTCGATCGCGATGGCGCGAACGCTCCGGCCGCCCTTCGTCGTGGGGCTGGAGGGCACCGAACTGCAGCTGGGCACCGCCGAGGCCGGCTTCGTCGAGGTGTGGTGTCACCTGCGCGGGGTCGCCGTCCACGGGGCGCTCCGCGAGCTCGGCGAGAACGCGATCGATACCGCGCACGCGCTGATCGGACGCATCCTCGAGCATCCTGGTTCGCAGCACGAGCACCCGTTGCTGGGACGGAACATCCCCATGATCTGGGAGATCCGCGGAGGGCAGCGCCTCAACGTGGTGCCCGACGGATGTTCCTTCCATCTGGACTGGCGCGTCACGCCGGGGGGACCGTCCGCCGTCTCGCTCCTCGCCTGGCTCGAGGAGGCGACGGCCGACGCCGGTGGTGAGGTCGAACTCGTCGAGGTCATCGAACCGTTCGAGACCGATCCCGGCGCCGAAGTGGTGTCGGCACTCGGCGACGCGGTCGAAGCCGCCACCGGCGCCAGGCCCGTTCCCACCGGCATGGTGGCCTGGACCGACGCGCACAACTTCGTGGACCTCGGAGGGTCGCAGGCCGTCGTGTTCGGCCCGGGGCACCTGCGCAACGCGCATCGCGAGGACGAATGGGTCGACATCGACGAGACCGTCCGGTGCGCCCGGTCGCTCGCCGCGCTGATCGGGGCCGCCCATGCCTGGCTCCCGGAGGCTCAGCGGTGACCGAGTCCTACGACGTCGTGATCATCGGGGGCGGTCACAACGGTCTCGTGGCCGCGTTCTACCTGGCGCGTGCCGGGCTGCGGACCGTGGTGCTCGAGCGGCGGTCCATCGTGGGTGGGGCATGCGTCACCGAGGAGTTCGCGCCCGGGTTCCGGGCGTCCCCGGGCGCCTACGTACTGTCGATGCTCCGCGACGCGATATGGCGTGACTTCCGGCTGCGCGAGCGCGGCCTCATCGTGGACGAGGC
This sequence comes from Actinomycetota bacterium, assembly GCA_046732015.1. GTDB lineage: Bacteria > Actinomycetota > UBA4738 > UBA4738 > HRBIN12 > JAOUEA01. The sequence continues at coordinate 8,245 of JBKPMF010000139.1, read as the reverse complement.
GGGCCCGTCGCTGAACGTCTACCCGGACGGCTCGACGTTCGTCCTTGATGCGGACCCGGCCGTCGCCATGGAGGCGATCCGCTCGCGATCGCCGGCCGACGCGCGAGCGTTCCCGGGATTCGAAGCGACGCTCGGCCGGATCGCGAAGGCCCTGCTGCCGATGTTCGACATGACGGCGCCCGACCCGGTGCGGCGGGGAGCAGGCGACCTGGCCGGGCTGGCCAAGCTCGGGCTGCTCGCGCTCCGCAACCGTCGTGAGCTCGACGAGATGGCCTTCCTGTTCGCGACGTCGGCCAGCCAGTACCTCGACGAGCATTTCGAAGACGAGATGCTGAAGTCGGCGTTGGGCTGGGAGTCGATCAGCAACACGCTGGCGGGTCCCAGCACAGCGGGGACCGCCTACGGGCTGCTGCATGAAGCCGCATCCGGAGGCACCGGGGGCGGGGTCGGGTGGGGGTTCGTGCGAGGAGGCATGGGCACGGTGACGGCGCTGATGGCTGACGCCGCGCGCGAGTCGGGCGCCGAGATCCGGACCGATGCCGAGGTCGCCCGCGTCGACGTCCGGGGCGACCGCGCCGTCGGGGTCGTCATGGCCAACGGCGAGGAGGTGCGCGCCCTCCGCGTCCTGTCGAACGCCGACCCCAAACGCACGTTCCTCGGCCTCGTCGACCCGTCCGCGTTGCCGGCCGACTTCCTCGGCCGCATCGTCGCCTACCGCTGCGAGGGCGCGAGCATGAAGATGAACCTCGCGGTGGCCGAGCTGCCCCGCGTTCGAGGCTACGACGAGGGCGACGGGGTCCGGCCCTATCACCGGGGCCTCGTCCAGCTGACGAAGCCGCTCTTGGCCCTGGATGCCGATCAAGCGTCGGCCCGTGCCGGGATCCCCGCCGACCACGCCCACATGGAGCTGTGCGTGCCGTCGGTCCACGATCCGTCCCTGGCCCCCGAGGGCCAGCACGTCGTCACGATCGGGGTTCGATCCCAGCCCTACGGCTTGCGTGAAGGGACGTGGGACGAGCACCGGGATGTCGTGGCCGACCGAGCGATCGCTCAGCTCGGCGAGGTGTTCCCGAACCTGCCCGGGTCGGTGTTGCATCGAGAGATCCTCACGCCGCTCGACCTCGAGCGACGGCTGGCGCTCACGGGCGGCCATCACCTGCACGGGGACATGGCGCCCGATCAGCTGCTGTTCCTGCGGCCCGTTCGCGGATGGGCCGATTACCGCACGCCGATCCGTGGGCTCTACCTGTGCGGCGCCGGCACGCATCCGGGCGGCGGCGTCACCGGCGCGAACGGTCGCAACTGTGCACGCGAGGTCCTGCGGGACGCCGGCACCCGACGAAGGAGGCGCTAGATGCTCGATCGATTCGACGAACTCGTCGACGGGCTGAACCATCCGGAAGGGGTGACCTGGAACCCCGTCGACGGCCTCGTCTACGCGGGCGGGGAAGCCGGCGAGTTCTACTCCGTGACCCTCGACGGCGCCTTGACCCAGGTGGGCTCGTCCGGCGGATCGATGCTGGGGCTCGCGGTGGACGGACAGGGGCGCGTGTACGCGTGTGACGCGGGCAAGGGTGAGATCGCCCGGCTCGATCCATCAAGCGGTGTCGTGGACACGTACGCGCGGGGGGTGGACGGCGGCGACATGGATTGTCCGAACGTCGCGGCGTTCGGTCCCGACGGCGTCCTGTACGTCACGTGCTCGGGGGAGGAGGGCCGGCCGGAGATCGTGCGCATCGCGCCCGGCGGCGGTGACGCCGAACGCTGGACCATCGAGGTGCCCGCCTATCCGAACGGATGTCTGGTGACGCCCGACGGCGGCGCGCTCGTCGTCGTTGAGGCGAAGGCCGAACGCATCGTGCGCGTGGCGATCGGCGCCGATGGATCGGCCGGGCAACCCGAGACGATCGCGACGCTGCCCGACACCGACGCGGACGGGATCGCGCTCGACGCCGACGGGAACTACTGGGTCACGCTCTACCGACCGGACGGGCTGGTGCGCATCACCCCCGACGGGGCAACGGAGCTCGTGGTGGACGACCACCTCGCCTCGACGCTGGATGCGCCCACCAACATCGCTTGGGTCGGAGCTGATCTCGACCGGGTCGTGGTCTCCAACGTGGGAGGAACCACGCTGTCGATCGCCGACGTCGGTGTGGCCGGTCATCCGCTGCACCTGCCGGAGGTGCCGTAGGTGGTGCGCTTCACCGACCGCGGCGTCGTCGTCACCGGCGCGGCCCAGGGCATCGGCCGCGGGATCGTGGAGGCGTTCCTCGACGAGGGCGCTCGCGTGTTCGCGGCCGACGTTCGAGACGACGGCCTCCGACAGACCCGGGCGCTGGCGCCGGACCGAGTCGCGACCCACGCCGTGGACCTCGCCGACTTCGACGCCGCGAAGGTGATGGCGCGCGCGGCGATCGAACATCTCGGTCGGGTGCACGCGCTGGTGAACTGTGCCGGCGTGATGCCGGGTGGACCGCTCATGGACGTCACCCGCGAGACGTTCGATCTGACGTTCGCGGTCAACGCGCGCGCGCCGCTCGCGACGATGCAGGTGATAGCTCCGCACATGGTCGAGCACGGCGGCGGGGCCATCGTGAACATCGCCAGCGCGAACGCCTTCAAGAACGAATCGCCGGAAGCGCCGTACAACGCCTCGAAGGCGGCCCTGGTGGCGCTAACCAATGCGGCCGCCCACGAGCTCGGCCACCTCGGGATCCGGGCCAACTGCGTGGCGCCGGGCCAGACGGTCACGCCCGAGACCGAGGAGCTCATGCGCACCGACGAGGACATGCGCCGCCTGCAGCAGGACTACCTGCGGAAGATCCCGCTCCGTCGGGCCGGCGTTCCACGTGACCAGGCCATGGCCGTGCTCTTCCTCGCCAGTGACGACGCGGCCTTCATCAGCGGCCAGACAGTGATCGTGGACGGCGGCGAGCTCGGCGGGGGCGATTGGTATGACGCGGCGGACGCTCCGCCCGTCCCGCCGGTTGCCTGATTGTTGACCGTTGACAGCTAGCAGTCTGCGGAGCATGGTGCGTGCGTACATCTAGGGGACGAGGGGAGGGACGGGGATGCGTCGTCGACTGATCGTGATGGTGTGCGTGCTCGGCTTGGTGACCGCTGCCTGCTCGAGCGGGGGCGACGAGGAGCCGACCGATGGGGGCTCCAGCGCCGGTCCACTCTCGGGCACCGTGACCCTGTTCGGATACGAGGACAACTTCGTCCCCGAGGTCATCGATCCCTTCCTGGAAGCCAACCCGGATCTCAACGTCCAGACGGCGGTCTTCGGGAGCAACGACGAAGCGGTGACCAAGTTGCAGAACGGGTTCCAGGCCGACGTGATCAACGTCTGCACCGAGGAAACGCAACGCATGGTCAACCTCGGGTTGCTGCAGCCGATCGACACGAGCCGCATCGAGGCCTGGGACACGATGTTCCCCTCGCTCAAGGAACAAGAGGGGGTCATGGTGGACGGCGAGGTGTACATGATCCCGAACGTCGGCGGCACCTCGGGCATCATCTACAACCCGGACGAGGTGCCCCAGGGGGTCGATTCCTACCGGGATCTGTTCGAGGATCCGGCGTTGGCCGGCGAGGTGACGCTGGAGGACAGCGCGACCACGGTGATCGCGATCACGGCGCTCGCCCTGGGCCACGAAGACCCGTTCGCGCTGACCGAGGACGATCTCACCGAGATCAAGGACTACCTGATCGAGCACAAGTCGGCGATCCGGGCCTTGTTCAAGGGCGACGCCGACTTCCTGAGCCTGTACCGCACCGGCGAGATCATCGCCGGCTTCGGCTACCACGATTACCGGGCTGCGATGACCCGCGAGGGGATCCCGGTGGAATTCGTGCCGGGTGAGGGATCGCTCGCCTGGATCTGCGGGATGTCGTTGTCGGCCAACACGCAGAACGAAGACGCGGCCTACGCCGCGATGAACCACTACATCTCTCCGCAGACGCAGTCCTTCTATGCCGAGAGCTACACCTACCTGGTCTCGGACCAGCGGACGCTGGACGTGCTCAAGCCGGCACTGGTGGAGGAACTGGGCCTGGACGACCCCACCCAGCTCGACGCGGCGATCGCCCTGCAGATGCCGGACAACTACGACCAGTGGCTCGATGTCTACCGTGAGTTCAAAGCAGCATGAGAGGGAGGAACGGGATGAACGGAAAGCGTCGGAGCGCGTGGCGCCTCTCGGCGGTCCTGGCACTGGTGCTGGTGATGGCCCTGATCGGGGCAGCGTGTTCCAGCTCGGGCGATGACGAGGGTGACGGCGATCAGGCCTCGGCAGCGTCCGGGGAGCCCTCCGGCACCCTCCGCGTGTTCGCCTTCGAGGACTCGTTGATCCCGGAAGTCCTGGATCCGTTCGAGGCCGAGTATCCCGATCTCGACGTGCAGACCGCGGCCTTCGGCAGCGGCGACGAGGCGCTGACGAAGCTCGAAGCCGGCTTCCAGACCGACGTCGTCGAGGTCTGCATCCGCGAGGTGCCCCGCTACACGGCCTCCGGCGTCCTGATGCCGCTCGACACCGCGGAGCTCACCGACTGGGACTCGGTGTACCCGGCCTTCAAGTCCGGCGGCGAGGCCGATGGGCAGACATGGGTGGCGGTCGCTCAGGGCGGCCCGGCCGGGGTCGTGTCGAACCCGGACCTGTTCCCGGCGGGTGTCACGTCCTACAAGCAGCTCTTCGAGGACCCGGCGCTCCAGGGAGAGGTGGCGATGGACGGCACGCCGTACTACGCCATCGCGATCGGCGCCCTCGCGATGGGCTTCGAGGACCCGTACAACCTGACCGATGAGCAGGTCCAAGAAGTGGCGGACTACTTCATCGCGCACAAGGATCAGTTCCGCGCGTTCTTCGAGGGCGACTCCGACTTCCTCAGCCTCTACCGCAACGAGGAGATCATGGCGGCGGCGTCTTTCCCCGGCTACGAAGACACCCTGGCCAAGGACGGCATGGACATCGACTTCGAGTTCGCCGAGGAGGGGACCTTGACCTGGATGTGCGGGATGGGGATCTCCGCGAACGCCCAGAACGTCCCCGCGGCGTACGCATGGCTGAACCACTTCCTTTCCACCGACATCCAGAAGTACTTCGCGGAGAAGTGGAACTACCTGGCCTCGAACGAGAAGACGCTGGCGGTCCTCGATCAGGAGACGATCGACAAGCTCAAGATGGACGATCCCACCTGGCTCGCCGACGCGATCCCCACCCAGATCGCCGGCAACTACGACGTGTGGCTGGACGCGATGCGTCAGATCAAGTCGGCGTGACAGGGGTTCGGTGAGCGCCACAACGACCAAGATCGAACCGGAGGCCACGACCACCGACCAGGGTGGTCGTGGCTTCGCGGTGGGCGGCCGCGAGGGGCGAGCCCGCGCCGCGGCCATCACCCGCTGGGTGTTCCTGGCGATCGTGGTGGTGATCCTCTACGGCCCGTTGTTGATCCTGGCGCTGTTCTCGTTCAACGACTCGATCGTGATCGCGCTGCCGTTCAAGGGCTTCACGTTGGAGTGGTACCGCCAGGCGTTGCAGAATCCGCTGGTGCGGGAGTCGCTCAAGAACTCCCTCGCGGTCGCGCTCGTGGTGACCCCGGTCGCCTTGATCCTGGGGACGATGGCGGCGTTCGCGACCACGCGGTTCCGCTACAAGGGCCGAGGCAGTGTCGCGGCGCTGGGCGCCGGTCCGCTGATCGTGCCGTGGCTGATCCTGGCCGTCGGCGCACTCCTGTTCTTCTCGAAGTTGAAGGTGCCGCTGAACCTGCGGACGATCGCCGTGATGCACATCGTGGTGGCGTTCCCGCTCGTGGCAGCCATCGTGACGGCCCGGCTGATCCGCTTCGATCACCGGATGGAGGAAGCGGCCCGCGATCTGGGCGCCACGAACCGCGAGGTGCTCCGCTACATCACCCTGCCCCATCTGGTGCCGGCCCTCGCCGCGGCGGCGATCCTGGCCTTCAGCTACTCCTTCAACAACTTCGTGATCAGCTTCTTCGTCGGTGGGTTCGAGCTCACCTTCCCGATCTGGGTGTTCTCCACGTTGCGGCACGCACAGAACGTGCCGATCGTGAACGCGATCTCGACGCTGGTCTCACTGGCGCAGCTGCTGATCGTGTACGTGGCGTGGCGGCTGTGGCGCCGCCGCTCGAAGAAGATGGCCGCCAACGACGACCCGATGGACATGCTGTGGTAGCGACCGCGCCCCCGATCGCGCCGTCCACCGAGGACACCACGCGCGCCCGCCCGAAGGGCAGGTGGGCCGGTCCGATCTATTCGATCGCGCCCACCATGGTGCTGCTGGCGCTGTTCCTGGGGCCGATGTTCATCCTGCTGTACTACAGCTTCCAGAAGGCCTCGCTCGCGGGCGCCGGCGGTTGGACGTTCGACAACTACACGTCGATCCTCACCGACCCCACGTACGGCAAGGTCATGTTGACCACGGTGATGATCTGCACCATCTCGATGCTGATCATGCTCGCGATCGGCCTGCCGCTCGCCTACATCCTGGCCATGCGGACCCCGCCTCGGTTCGAGCTGCTGCTCCTGCTGATGCTGGTGATCGCCGAGGAGCTCAACCCGCTGATCCGGATCTACGCCTGGCGCATGATCCTTGGACGCGGCGGGGTGATCAACTGGACCCTGCAGGCGATCGGGCTGATCGACAAGCCGATCGACTCGCTCCTGTTCAGCTCGACCGCCGTGGTGATCGTGCTGTCCACCACCTACATCTCGTTCACCACGATCCCGATCTACGCCGCGTTGAAGGCGGTCGACCCCGACCTGCTCGAGGCCGCCGACGACCTGGGCGCGTCGTTCTTCACGCGATGCCGCAAGATCCTGCTCCCCCTGGCGGCGCCGGGGATCTTCGTCGCGATCATCCTGGTGTACATCCCGCTCTACTCGGAGTTCGCGGCGCCGGCGCTCGTGGGCGGCACCAGCGGCTACATGATCGGGAACGCGATCCAGGAAGCGATCCTGGAATCGGGCAACCGGGGCGTCGGGTCGGCGATGAGCTTCATGTTGCTGGTGTTGTCCGGCGCGGTGGCGTGGATCGGCTACCGGATGGCGAAGATCCGTCGTCTGCAGGCGACGTCATGAGGAGGAAGACGTGAGCACCGAGACCGAGCACGTCGGAGGGGATGCGGTCGTCGTCGAAGACGGCGCCGACGAGGGCGTGGCGCTGTCCCTCGACCATGTCGTGAAGCGCTTCGGCGAGGTCGTCGCCGTCGACGGCATCAGCTTCGACGTGGGGCGCCGGGAGTTCTTCTCGCTGCTGGGGCCGAGCGGATGCGGCAAGACCACGACGCTGCGGATGCTCGCCGGGTTCGAGACCCCGACCGAGGGCCGCATCCTCGTGGACGGTCGGGACGCCTCCCGCCTGGCGCCCCACGAACGCGACACCAACATGGTGTTCCAGTCCTACGCGCTGTTCCCGCACATGACCGTGGCCCAGAACGTGGCGTTCGGTCCGCAGCGCAAGAAGCTCGCCCGCAAAGCGGTCGAACAACGCGTGCAGGAGTCCCTGTCGGCGGTGCGGCTCGAGGGGTACGGCAAGCGGTACCCACGCGAGCTCTCGGGCGGCCAGGCGCAACGCGTCGCCCTCGCTCGGGCGCTGGCGAACCAACCGTCGGTGCTGCTGCTCGACGAGCCGCTCGGTGCCCTCGACCTCAAGCTGCGCGAGGAGATGCAGTTCGAGCTCAAACGCATCCAGCGAGAGGTCGGGATCAGCTTCGTCTACGTCACCCACGACCAGGGCGAGGCCTTGACGATGAGTGATCGCATCGCCGTCATGAACGGTGGTGTGGTGGAACACCTCGGCACGCCCGAGGAGGTCTACCTGAGCCCGGCCTCGTTGTTCGTCGCGGGCTTCATCGGACAGACCAGCTTCCTGTCCGGGCGGGTGGAATCGGTGGGAGCCGACGGCGCCGAGGTGTCGATCGAAGGGGGACATCGCTCGCGGAGTGCCCGGGTCGATCCGAGGGTCACGGCGGGCTCTCCGGCGGTGGTGGTGGTCCGGCCCGAGCACGTCCGTCTCTCCCCGACGGAGCCGCCCGCCGGTGACGCCGGCGTTCCCGTGACCGTGCTGGACGAGGTGTTCCAGGGATCGGTGGTCCGCTACCAGCTCCAGGGCCCGGGGGACCTTCGCCTGTCGGCTCTGGTGCCGCTGGACGAACGTGCCGACGTCCACGCGGGCGTCCAGGCGTGGGCGTCGTGGCTCCCCGAATGGGGCTACGT
>JBKPMF010000138.1:0-3378 GCA_046732015.1 Actinomycetota bacterium | reverse complement strand
CGCCGATGCGGTCACGCGCCTCCAGCACGACGACGCTGCGTCCCGCTTCCACGAGGTCTCGCGCCGCCGCGATCCCTGCGAACCCCGCCCCGATCACCACCGCGTCGATATCCATGGCGAGGCACGCTATCACCCTCGGTCGGCCAACTCCTCGGCGTAGGCGCTGAGCGATCGTCGGTACCGGGTCATGTGCCTCGAGAGCGCGGTGAGCGCGGTCGCGACGGCCTCCCGTTCGCGACCGGCATCGGCCTGGCTCAGCGCCAGGAACCCGTCTACGGCGTCGTCGAGTTCATCGGAGCCGGCCGCCCGTTCCGCCGTGAGCAACGTGATGCTCTCCTCGACATCGCCGAGGTTGCGCAGCGAACTCGCGAGCTGGATGACGGCTTGGCGCCGGCGGCTTGGCGGCAGGCCCTCGGCGAGCGCGTGTCGGTACAGCGGCACCGCCAGATCGGAGTGGCCCGTCGAGTCGAACGCGGACCCACGCTCGTAGGCCGCGATCGGGCTGCCTTCGGGGAGCTCGGCGACGAGGGCGTCGATCCGGGCCATGAAGGCCGTCTCGGTGTGATCGTCGATCGAGGCCCACAGCTCCGCGAGCCGCTGCTCCCAGGGATCGGCGTCATCGTCGGACGCTTCCCCCTGCAGCTCGATCAGGCCGGCGTCGGTGGGGGCGAACCCGCACGCGTCGAAGTAGAAGGGACGCAGGTGACGGTCGAAGTCGACGTGGAGCCATTCGCATCCGGCCACCCGCGCCCCTTCACGGGCGACCTCGACCAGCCGGGTGGCGACGCCTCGGTGGCGCGCGGAGTCGGCCACCATCGTGTCCTGGATCCAGGCGTGCACCAGGCCGTCCCACAGCACGTTCACGAACCCGACCAGCGAGCCGTCTTCTCTGGCCACGACCCAGCCCAGGCTGTGGCGCTCGAGCAACGTCGTCCACGGCCACACCTCATCGGAGAAGACCTCCGTCTCGAAGGCCTCGGCGTGCAGTTCGTTCAATTCGCGGCTCGTGGCCGCGCCCCGCCACAGGAACTCGATCGCCATCCGGGCACCGTAGCAGCGCCTCTGCCGGCCGAACGCGAGAGTTCTCGTCGCGAGGGCTTCAGTCTCGAGGGCGGCAGGCCGATGCGGGGGAGAGCGACATGGGAGGAGGGATGCATGTCTCGTGTGTTGGTGATCGACGATGAACGGATCGTGCCCATCATCCTGTCGTACGCCCTGGAGGCGATCGGTCACGAGATGATCGCCGCCGACGGCGGCGAATCGGGCATCCGCACGGCGCTCGACGAGCACCCCGACGCGATCGTGCTCGACCTGATGATGCCGGAGGTCAACGGGATCGACGTGATCGACACGCTCCGCAACGACGATGCCACCCGTGAGGTGCCCATCCTGGTGCTGACCGCGGTGACCATGTCGCGCGAGCACGTCGAGTGCATGAAGGCCGGAGCCGACCAGGTGCTGACGAAGCCGTTCGACCCGCAGGATGTGGCCGACGCGGTGGAGGACCTGCTGTCACCGTCGCATCCCGCCGCCTGAGCCGCGCTAGCCCGCACCCGCGAGGCGGGGACCAACTTGTCCTGGGCTCGGCGTAGCCTGATGGCTAGCCATGGTGACGATCGAGGAAGTACGGGCGCTCGCGTCGACCTTGCCGCGCAGCACGGAGGCGCTCGTCCATGACCGTGTGAAGTTCCGGGTGGGTCGCATCGTCTACCTGGCGTTCTCGCGAGACGAGACCCAGATGGGGTTCGGGTTCCCGAAGGAGGAACGCGAGGCACTCGTGGAGGCCGAGCCGGACAAGTTCCTGATGCCGACCACGTCGGACCTCCGGTTCCACTGGGTCGAGGTGCGGCTGGCGGCGATCGACGTGACGGAGATGCGAGAGCTCGTCCTCGACGCGTGGCGGATGGTGGTGCCGAAGTTCGTCGCCGCTGAGTTCGATCAGCGGGAGGGGCGTTAGCGGCTACCCCTGCTGCTGCGGAGTCGACAGAACGAGTGTGTCCTCGGGCACCCTTTGCGCGACCGTAGACTGCCCACCGTGTTGAGACTCGTGAGCCTGCCGTCATCGTGAAGGTCGTCTACAGCCCGGAACACCAGCGGCTGGCGCCGCCCTATTCCGTGGAGGCGGGAGTCCAGGGTGCCCCGCCCGACGTCCCGGAGCGAGCCGAAGCGATCCTGCGAGACCTGCAAGCCGACGACGGGTTCACGATCGAGGCTCCGACCGAACACGGGCTCGAACCGGTCCTGGCGCTCCACGATCCGGGTCTCGTGACGTTCCTCGAAACCGCCTGGGATCTGTGGACCGCCGAGGGCCGGACGCAACCGCTCTATCCCGACACGTACATGCATCGGAGCCTGCGGGAGGGGATGGGTCCGGTGCGGGAGCCCGACTCGGTCCTGGCCAGGATGGGCTACTGGTGCTTCGAGACGTTCACGCCGATCGTCGAAGGCTCGTACACCTCGGCCAGGGCGGCGGTGGACGTCGCATTGACCGGAGCCGACCTGCTGCTCGCCGGCGAACCGATCGTGTATGGGCTGTGCCGGCCGCCCGGACACCACGTCGGACAGCGCATCTTCGGCGGGTCGAGCTACCTCAACAATGCAGCGATCTCGGCCGAGGCGATCGCGCGACGCACGGGTGAGCCGGTGGCCGTCCTCGATCTCGACTACCACCACGGGAACGGGACGCAGCAACTGTTCTACGAGCGTCCCGACGTGCTGTACGTCTCGCTGCACGGCGATCCGGTGCGAGCGTGGCCGTACTTCTCCGGGCACGCCGACGAGACGGGTGCTGGGGCCGGCGTGGGGGCCACGAGGAACTTCCCGCTCCCGGCCGGGTGTTCGGATGAGCCGTACATCGCCGCGCTCGACGAGGCGTTGGAGATCATCGCTCGGCACGGGGCGCCGCGACTGGTCGTCTCGCTCGGCTTCGACACGTACCGGCTCGACGGCGAGGACCTCGAACTGACCAACGCGGCCTTCCACGCGATCGGTGGACGTGTCACTGAGGGAGGTCGTCCCACCCTCGTGCTTCAGGAGGGTGGCTACTACGTGCCGCATCTCGGCCGCAACGCGCGCCAATGGCTCCGCGGCGCCGAGGGCCGTCCGTTCGAGCTTGACACGAACGCGCCCTGACTTGCGGGTTTCTGGCTTGATGATCTGCCGTAGATGGAGGCTGAGGAAGGTCGAGTGTCCTCTGTCGCGTGCCCCCGGCAGGAATCGAACCTGCGACACCCGGTTTAGGAAACCGGTGCTCTATCCACTGAGCTACGAGGGCCTGACCTGCGAGTTTACGGGTTGAGACCCCCGAGACGCGGACTGAATGACCGCGCGTCATCGATGTCGATCCTGTCGTGCGGCCAGACCGCGTTGGAGATGTCC
>JBKPMF010000137.1:0-2113 GCA_046732015.1 Actinomycetota bacterium | reverse complement strand
CACACGTTCCCCGCCGACGAGCGCCAGGGCCGGCCGTTGCCGCTGTCGACAGCTCGCTCGGCTCGCACGCCCAAGATCGTCGTCACGTTCGTCTTCGACGGCGGCGGATGGAACGTCCTCCACACCTGGCCCGACGCTTGGCCCAACCTCAAGCGGTTGATGGGCCAGGGTGCGAACTTCCGCAACGCGATCCACGGGTCGTTCCCCGCGGTGACCGCGTGCGCGCACGCCACGATCGGCACGGGCACCTACCCCGACGAGCACGGCATCACCGGCCACAACATCCGCGACGACACCGGCTTCGTGCGCAAGGCCTACGGCGAACTCGGCCACGCCGACCCGGCCGACATCGTGCTGCCCACGCTGTCCGACCTCTGGTACGACGAGACGCAGGGCGAGGCGTGGGTGGGCGAGATCGGCTATCAGATCTGGCACCTCGGCATGATGGGATTCGGCGGACGGGTCCGCGCCGACGGCTCCAAGCCGGTCGGCGTGTACTGGGACGAGGACGGCGCCGAGGACTGGGCGCCGCAGAACCCCGAGCTTTACCGGCTGCCGGCCGCGATGCCCGACCGTGCTTCGTTCGATGCCGAGTACCAGGCGTTCTGGGACGCCCCGCCTGACTGGGACGAGCAGTTCACGCCGCAGGGTCGCCAGGCTCCCTGCTGCAGCCCCCCCGTGGTGGCCTACCAGGGCGACCTGATCGAGGCGACACTGGATTCCGAGCCGATCGGCGAGGGCGGCACATCGCTGCTCTACACCACCTTCAAGTCGCCCGACTACACCGGCCACATCTACGGCATGGGCTCGGAATGGGAGCGCCTGCAGCTCGAAGCGGTCGACGCCGAGCTCGCGCGCGTCGAGGCGATGCTCGAGGAGCGCTACCCTGGCGAGTACGTCCTGATCGTCACCGCCGACCATGGCCAGTGCCCGCTGCCCGACTCCGTCGGTGGCGTTCGCCTCGACCCGATCCAGCTCGACCAGCACATCGCGGCGAACTTCAACGGGGTCACCAACGTGGTGGAGGAGATCACGCCCCACGAGGTGTACCTGGACACGCGCAAGCTCTGGGACAACGGTGGCGCCACCGTGGACGACGTCGCGGCCTCCCTGCAGGACTACCGGTACCGCCAGAACATCGGTCCGTACGTGCCCGTCGACGCGATCGAACAGGACCTGCTGGACCGGAAGGAGTTCGCCGCCGTGTTCGGCAGCGGCTACCTGGGAACGCTGGCGAGCGCCGACCTGACCGGTCTGGGCGAGACCTCGTTCAGCGACGCCGACCCCGACGGGATCCCGGACGCGCCCTAGCCGTTCAACGCCGCGGCCACGGCGTCGCTGCATTCATCCCATCGGAACATCCGGCCCAGCCGCACCAGCACCAGATCCTTGCCGGCGATCGCCTCGGCGACACCCTCCACCGCGAACAGCGCCATCAGCATCGCGTCGCCGTGGCCCTCGGCCATCTCGAGGCTCTCGGCCACCTGGCGATCGCCCTCCCTCGCCACCTGGAAGGCTCGCGGCCCCTCGTCGGCGTCCAGGAACGCCTCGGTCCCCCAGGCCTCGGTCAGCGTCTCGGTCGCCGGGACGGTCGCCTGGCCCGCGAACCCCTCGGGTCCCAGGTTCAGTCGCACGCGGTATCGATGCAGGTCCAGCCAACGGACCCCGGGGATCGCGAGCAGCCGATCCAGCGGCGCCGGCGCGGCCTCGGGAGGGCACGACACGATCGTGCGATCGGTGAGTGGGGCGGAGAGATGGAGCCGCAACACCGACGGGTTCGTGACCGCCTCCAGGGCCCATCGGTCGGGTCGGATCATGCGCGGAGGCGAACACCCGCCGGATCGAACAGGGCAGCGCCGGGCGCGACCGTCCCCTGGACCTCCCGGTCGAACGACCGCACCACGACGGCGTCGCCCGCCTGAAGGTCCACCGGTACCCACGCGTAGGCGATCGAGCGCCCCACCGACGGACCGTATGCGGCGCTCGTGACGTAGCCCGCGACCTGCCCGCCGACGAACAGCGGCTCCCCGCCGGTCATCACCACGTCGGGCTCCAGTGTCAGGGTGGCGAGCCGCCGCGTGGCGGGCGCGCGGGCTGCCAAGCCGTCCCGTCC
>JBKPMF010000136.1:0-4889 GCA_046732015.1 Actinomycetota bacterium | reverse complement strand
CGTGGCCCAGCCGACGCCGGCGGGTGGGAGTTCGACCGTCGCATACCTCAAGCGCCCAAGGGGGTAGAGCACGTCCGTGGATATCGAGACCATCTTCGGGCTCCCGGCGCACCCGCTCCTGGTGCACATCCCCGTCGTCCTGATCCCGCTCTGTGCGGCCGGAGCGGTCTGGATCGTCGTGTGGCCGTCGTGGCGGCCCCGGATCGGATGGATCGTCGTGGTCCTGTCGGGCTTCACCGTCGTGATGTCGAAGCTGGCCGCCGACAGCGGGGAGGCGCTCGAGGATGCCCTGGACAAGGAATCGTCCCTCCTCGAGCGTCACACCGAACTCGGCGACACGTTCGTATGGTTCGCGCTGGCGTTCTTCGTCGCGGTGCTCGCGCTGATGCTGTGGGATCGCGCGCAGCGCCGGATGGCCGCTTCGTCGGGCGGAACCGAGGGCCGGGCTCGTGCCACGTCCCCGGCCGCCATCGTGCTCAGCATCCTGGTGGTGGTGACGGCGGCAGCGGCATCCTTCCGGGTCTATCAGGTGGGCCACTCGGGCGCTGAGAGCGTCTGGGACAAGGACGCGGGTTCGTTCGACTCGTCGGGGCCGGGTTCGGGCGAGGAGGGTTAGTCGTCTCGGCGCATCCGCCGTCCGGCCGCGAACCGTAGCCCGAGTCCGACCGCCAGCGCCCCCAACGCGGCCACCGTGATCCACGTTCGGGCGGTCGAGACGCCGCCGCCGTCGTCGGCCGCTGCGACGGAGGTCGAGGGAGGCACGGACGTCGACGAGACGGTCGAGGACGGGCTCGGAGTTCCCGCAGCGATCGGTGCCATACGCAGGATGGCATCGTTCGTGGCGATGTACAGCAGGCCGTCGGGGCCAAGGGTGACGTCGGTGACCCCGGCGTCGAGCCGGGCGATCTCCTCGACCTTGCCGGTGTCCTGCTGGTCGGCCGGCAGCCGCCACAACCGACCGTCGAACGAGCCGAAGTACAGGTCGCCGTCGACCACGGTGCACCCCGTCACGGCGATCGTGTCGGGGAAGACCGCCACCGGCTGCACGAACGCCCCATCGTTCGACCGGCCGGTGACCTGCGGCCACCCGTAGTTGCCGCCGCGTTCGATGCGGTTGATCTCGTCATCGACGTCGGGCCCGTTCTCGGTCTCCCACAGCGTGCCGTCGTGGGGATCGACGCAGATCCCGAACGAGTTGCGATGCCCGTAGGACCAGACCGGGTTGCCGGGGCCGAACGGGTTGTCCGCCGGGACGGAGCCGTCGGGCTGGAGCCGCACGATCTTGCCGCCCAGGTCGCTCGGGTCCTGCGCCCGGTCGGACTCGTGCGCCTCACCGATCGTGAGGAACAGTGAGCCGTCGGCGCCGAACGCGAGGTCACCGCCGTTGTGATAGCCCGCCGCGGAATCGAGGCCATCGAGCAGCGTCTCGGGCGCCCCGGCAGCCCGGTCGCCGTCGGCGCGGACCCGTACGAGCCGATTGACCCCGTCCGTCGCATCGGACAGGTAGAGATAGATCCACGGATCGGCCTCGAAATCGGGCCCGATCGCGATGCCGAGCAGGCCGCGTTCGGCATCGGGAACGACGGGCAGGGTCACGAACGGCTCCCCACGCAGCGAGCCGTTCCGCACGATCCGAACGTTACCGGTCCACTTCTCGGTGTAGAAGAGTCGGCCGTCCGGCGCGAAGGCGAGATTGGTGGGAAAGGCCAGCCCACGCAGGTACGGCTCGGGCTGCGGTTGCGCCGCCGACGATCGGGGGGTCGTGAACGCGAGCACCGCGAACGCCAGGCTCAGCATCCAGAACGTTCGGCGGGCCATGCCTCCGAGCGTACGGCGTGCATGCCACGATGGTGGCTCGACGGATTTGGAAAGGCGGACGGATGCTTTCGATCGATCATGCGGTGCTGGCGGTGGGCGACCTTGACGAAACGGGCGAGCGGATCCTGCAGACCTACGGCCTCGCGTCGGTGCCCGGTGGTGTCCACCCTCGTTGGGGCACCGCGAACCGGATCATCCCGTTGGGGCCCGACTACCTGGAGCTGATCGCCGTCGTGGATCCGGCGGTCGCCGACACCACGGCGTTCGGCCGGACCCTCCAGGCCCTCACCGCCGACGGCCGCGACCACTGGGCCGAGCTCTGCGTCGCCGACACCGACGTCGATGCCACGGCCGCCCGGCTGGGCATCGAGGTGGAGGCGGGCCTGCGCACCACCCCTGACGGCCGCGAGATCCGTTGGCACGGGGCCGGTCTCGAGGAAGACGTGCGCCGGCCGTACCTGCCGTTCTTCATCACGTGGGACGTGCCCGACGACCTGATGCCCGGACGGATGGTGGCCGACCATCGGACCCCGGCGAACGGGATCGCACGCGTCGAGGTCGCGGGCGACGCCGCGGTCCTGGATGCCTGGCTCGAGGGCGCCGGCCTGCCCATCGATGTCGTCCCTGGCCCCGAGGGGATCACCGCCGTGACGCTCTCCCTCGCCGATGGCGGGTCGCTGGAGATCCGACCCTAGACGCGTCCCGACAGGTCGAGGGCCCTCGACAGGTCCTCGATGAGGTCGTCGGGATGCTCGATGCCCACGGACAGCCGCACCAGGTCGTCCGGCACCTCCAACGGGGAGCCGGCGACGCTCGCGTGGGTCATCGGCCCCGGCACCTCGATCAGCGACTCCACCCCGCCGAGCGATTCCGCCAGGAAGAAGAGCTCGGTCCGCCCGACGAGGTCCACCGCGCGCGCGGCCGACCCCACGCGGAACGACACCATCCCGCCGTAGTCGGCCATCTGCCGGGTCGCGATCGCGTGGCCGGGGTGGTCGGACAGCCCTGGGTAGTACACGGCCGAGACATCGCGGTGGGTCTGCAGGAACCCGGCGATCGCGCGGGCACCCGAGCAGTGTGCCCGCATGCGGATCGCCAGGGTCTTCAGTCCTCGCAGGGCGAGGTAGCTGTCCATCGGGCCGGGCACCGCGCCGATCGCATTCGTCAGGAACCCGAGCTGTTCGATCCACTCCTCGTCGCTGGTGACGATCGCCCCGCCGATCAGATCGGAGTGGCCGCCGATGTACTTCGTGACGCTGTGCACCACGGCGTCGGCTCCCAGAGCCAGCGGTCGCTGCAGCGCCGGGGTGGCGAAGGTGTTGTCCACCACCACCCGTGCGCCGGCGGCGTGGGCGGTCGCGGCGACCGCGCCGATGTCGACGATCTTCAGCAGCGGGTTCGACGGGGTCTCGATCCACACCAGCTTCGTCGTGGGTCCCAGCGCGTCGACCAGCGCGGCCTCGTCGCCGAGGTGGACGGTGGTGAAGGTGAGGCCCCACGAGGCGAACACCGTGGACAGCAGGCGGTAGGTGCCGCCGTAGACGTCGTCGGCGAGCACCACGTGGTCTCCGGGCCGGAGCGTCAGCAGCAGCGTCGTTTCGGCGCCGAGCCCGCTCGCGAACGCGAACCCTCGCTCAGCGCCTTCGAGCGCCGCCAGCGCTTGCTGGAACGCCTCTCGCGTGGGATTGCCGCCGCGCGCGTAGTCCCACACCTTGGGCTCTCCCACCGCCGGCTGGACGTAGGTCGCGGTCTGATAGATCGGGACGTTGACCGACCCGTACGGGAGGTCGGGATCCTGGCCCGCGTGGATCGCGCGGGTCTCGAACCGGAAGCGCTTGTCGCTCATGTGCTCCTCTTGGGTCGTGGGGCGGTCGGTCGATCGTGCGTGCACGGTGTGACGTGTCGGGTGGGTCATCGCATCTCCGGTGGCAGTTTCCACCCTCTGGTCGCCAACTCCTCGAGGGCATCGACGCCCTCGCGTGCCTTCGTCCAGAGCATGGCCTTGCGCTTGGCGTCGTGCCCGGGCGCGAATTCTCCGCGCACCAGCTGGTCGCACGAGGCATCGCCGCAGCCGCAGTAGTGGAACAACGGTTGGGCGTCCTTGGGGGGCCGGGCCACGGCTCGGTACGGGGTGGCAGGAAGCGAGGCGGAGGGCACCACGATGACGCCTTCGGTCGGGTCGCCCGGCGCGAACCGCTTCCCGTCGAGCGCCAGCAATCCCGTCAACGCCGCCAACGCCGCGTCGACCCGGTCGGGGGAGGACAGCTCGTCGGTCCGCACGCCCTGGTTCCGCAGCACGGCGATCCGCCATGCGTGCTTCTTCGTGCCCTTGGGCGCCAGCCCTCCAGCCAGGACCACCGCACTGGCATGCGGGAAGACCTCGAGCGCCTTGCCTTTCGGGCTCCCCGCGGCATAGGTCGGGAACCCGGCTTGCGCCGCTTGGGCGAACACCTCGAACCCCACCTGCATCCACCCGAAGAAGTGGTTGCGTTCGCCGTGTTCCCTGCTCGGGGTGTTGAACGACTGGATGTTCAGCGAGGCCAGTTCGCGCTCGGTGCGCCGGGATCGGCCGGACGCGGCCCACTTCGGCGGGGAATCGATCGCGATGACGTCGGGCCGCAGATCGCGGATCAGGCGCTCCACCTCGGGAACCCGAACGTGCGAGATCACCTGCAGGGGGACGCGGCGTTCGTCCAGGAGCACCAGATCGAGTCCCTTGCCGACCCCGACGTCGATCCCCAGGGAACGCACCGTCAGCGCTGGATCTGCCGGCGGTGGGCCAGGAAGTCCAGCAGGTCGCTCCGGGTCAGGACGCCGAGCACCTGGCCCTGCTTGGCGATCAGGACGGCCGGTCCGTGCTCCATCTCGGCGAACGCCGACTCGATCGGATGGTCCCACTCCACCATGGGGATGGGTGGGGCCATGACTTCGGCGACATCGGCTTGGAGGGCGTCGGGATCGCGGAACACCCGTTCCAGCAGCTCACGGTCGCGGATCGAACCCACGAAGCCCGTGACGTCGGCACCCTCACCGCGCACGACGGGGGCCTGGGAGATGTTGTGCTCGTGCAG
>JBKPMF010000135.1:0-2846 GCA_046732015.1 Actinomycetota bacterium | reverse complement strand
ACTTCGGTGACCCCACCGATCCGAGGCTGATCCCCGGCTCGGTGGCGATCGAACTCGTCCACCAGGCCACCCTGTACCACGACGATGTGATCGACGAGGCCGACGAGCGTCACGGGGTGCCCGCCGCGAACGCCCGCTGGGACAACACGGTGGCGATCCTCACCGGCGACTACCTGTTCGCGCGCGCCTCGGAGCTGTCCGCCGACCTGGGTCCCGAGGTCTGCCGCCTGTTGGCCCAGACGATCGCCGTGCTGTGCGACGGCCAGATCCGCGAGGTGGATTCCTCGGGCAAGGTCGAACAGGACCAGGACAACTACCTGGGCATCATCCGGCGCAAGACCGGGGTGTTGATCGCCACCTCCTGCCGCCTGGGCGGCATGCTCTCGGACGCCACCACCGAGCACACCGAGGTGCTCGAAGGGTTCGGCGAGTCCTTGGGCATGGCCTTCCAGCTCTCCGACGACATCATGGATTTCACCGCCAGCCAGCTCGAACTGGGCAAGGAGCCCGGCCAGGACATGAAGGAGGGCGTGTACACCCTGCCCGTCCTGCATGCCCTCCACGAAGGTCCCCACCGCGACGAGTTGGCGAGCCTGCTGAAGCACGGCGCCCCCGACGGCGAACGCCTCGATCGTGCCCTGGAGATCGTGCGGACCGGCGGCTCGATCGAGCACGCGCGGCAGGCCACGGCCGATGAAGTGGCTCGCGCGGTGGGGCTGGCGCGCCGGCTCCCCGACGGCCATGCCCAGAGCGCGTTGATCCAGCTGGCCAGGTTCCTCGCGGTCCGGTGCGGCGCAGAGGCAGGTGAGTAGCGAGGACCAACGAAGGCGCTGCTAGGATACGGGCGCTCGAGGATCCGACCACAACGCATGGGTGACTACTACTCCAACTACGGTGTCGTACTCGCGGTCCTGACCGCGGGCGTGCTGTTGGTCGCCGTGGCGTTCGGGACGGCCCGCCTGGTGGCCCCCCGCAAGCCCAATCGCGAGAAGCTCACCACCTACGAATGCGGCATCGACCCCGTCGGCGAGGGCTGGTCCCAGAGCCAGGTTCGCTATTACGTGTACGGGTTCCTGTTCGTCATCTTCGACGTCGAGAGCGTGTTCCTGTTCCCCTGGGCGCGCGTGTTCGAGAGCCTGGGGTACGCCGCGGTGGTGGAGATGGCCATCTTCATCGGGATCTTGGCGGTCGGGCTACTCTACGCCTGGCGCAAGGGGGTACTGCGATGGGCCTGATCACCGAGAAGACTCCGCTCGCGAAGGTTCAGCCGGTGAAGTTCATCCTCAACTGGGGGCGTCGCTACTCCCTGTGGGTCATGAACTTCGGGCTCGCGTGCTGCGCGATCGAGTTCATCGCGGCATCCACGGCCAAGAACGACTTCATCCGCCTGGGGGTCATCCCGTTCGCCCACGGCCCCCGCCAGGCCGACCTGCTGGTGGTGGCCGGCACCCTCACCGACAAGATGGCGCCCGCCCTCAAGCGCGTGTACGAGCAGATGCCCGACCCGAAGTACGTCATCTCGTTCGGCTCCTGCTCCAACTGCGGCGGGCCCTACTGGGATAGCTACTCGGTGACCAAGGGCGTCGACCAGATCGTCCCCATCGACGTCTACGTGCCCGGCTGCCCGCCGCGGCCCGAGGCGCTGCTCCACGGCATCATCACCCTGCAGGAGAAGATCAAGCACGAAGACATCCAGGAGAAGTTCAGTGGCCAAGACCCCGCGCCCACTCACTCCTGACGAGGCCGGGTCCCGCTTGCGGGCGCGGTTCGGCAGCGATGTCGTCGACGTCACCGAGCAGTACGGCCATGCCGTCGCCACGGTCACCCGCGACCGTTACCACGACGTCTGCCGTTACCTGCGGGAAGAGCCCGAGTTCGACTGCGACTACTGCGATTTCACCGGGGGGGTCGACTTCGGTCCAGACGCCGGCTTCGAGGTGGTCACCCACGTGTTCTCCACCACCCACCACCACAACGTCCGCCTGAAGGTGCGCGTGCCTTACGACGACGCGGTGATGCCCACGATCTCCGACGTGTGGGCCACCTGCGACTGGCACGAGCGCGAGACGCTGGAGATGTTCGGGATCCGGTTCGAAGGCCATCCGCAGCCGGTGAAGCTGCTGCTGTCCGAGCCGTTCGAAGGTCACCCGCTCCGCAAGGACTTCCCCTTGATGACCCGTGAGGCCAAGCCCTGGCCCGGTGCCACCGAAGGCGAAGAGGACGAGGACGAGTGATCGGCGAAGCGGGCGTTTCCATCTTCGAGTCCTGGTCCTCGAACTTCTGGATCGTGCTGCTGTTGAAGACGATCGTGGTGCTGCTCTTCTTCCTGGTGGTGCCGCTCGCGATCGGCTACATGGAGCACAAGGTGCTGGCGCACATGCAAGCGCGCCTCGGCCCCATGGAAGCCGGCTCCTTCCACGGGTGGGCCCAGTTGGTCGCCGACGGCGTGAAGTTCATCCAGAAGGAAGACGTCGTGCCCGAAGCGGCCGACAGCAGCGTCTTCTCCCTGGCGCCGGCCGTGGCGATGATCCCCTACATCGCGATCCTGGTGGTGCTGCCGTTCAGCGCGTCCGCATTCGCGCTCAACCTGGACATCGGCATCTTCTTCGTGATGGCCATGTCGAGCGTATCCGTGATCGGTGTGCTGATGGCGGGCTGGTCCAGCGCGAACAAGTTCTCGCTGATCGGCGCCCTGCGCGCGGCGGCGCAGTTGATCGCCTACGAGTTGCCGCTGGTGCTCGCCGCCGCCGCCGTGGTCATGCTGTCGAGCCAGACCTCGATGGTGGGGATCGTCGAAGCGCAGCGGTCGCTCTGGTACGTCGTGCCGCTGTTCCCGATGTTCGTGG
>JBKPMF010000134.1:0-4107 GCA_046732015.1 Actinomycetota bacterium | reverse complement strand
CCACCGGACTCGATCCACGCAGCCGCCGAACCGTGTGGGACATCGTCCGCGGGCTCGTCGCCGAGGGCGTGACCATCCTGCTCACCACCCACTACCTGGAGGAAGCCGACCGGCTCGCCGACCGCGTCGCCGTGCTCGATCACGGGCGTGTGATCGCCGAGGGGGCGCCCGAGGAGCTGAAGCGGACGATCCCCGGCGGCTCGATCCGTCTGGGGTTCGCCGCCGTCCGAGACCTTCGGTCCGCGTCGGGATACTTCCCCGCGGCCGTGCCGGACGAGCATGCGCTGACGCTCAGGATCCCCAGCGACGGCCGGGCGGACACGCTGCGCGAGGCGCTCGACCGTCTGCACGACGCCTCGGTCCCCGTCGAACTCGCATCGGTCCACGAGCCGGACCTCGACGAGGTCTTCCTGGCGCTCACCGGCGATGCCGCCCTCGAGGAGGCGAGCGCATGAGCACCTACGTGATCCAGGACTCCGCCACGATGCTGCGGCGGAACTTCCGACGCATGGTCCGGTATCCATCGGTCTCCCTGGTGGTCATCGGGGTGCCGGTCATCCTCCTGTTGCTGTTCGTGTACGTGTTCGGCGGCACGCTCGGCGCGGGCCTGGGCGCCGCGGCGGCCGGCAGCACCGCCTACGTCGACTACGTGATGCCGGGGATCCTGCTGATCGCGATCGCGGGGTCGGCCCAGAGCACGGCGATCTCGGTCGCGATGGACATGCAGGAAGGGATCATCACCCGGTTCCGCACGATGGGGATCGCGCGGGCATCGGTCCTGACCGCCCACGTGCTGGGCAGCACGATCCAGACGATCGCCGGCCTCGCCGTCGTGGTGGCCGTCGGGGTCGTGGTCGGATTCCGGCCCGACGCGAGCCCGATCGAGTGGGCGGCCACCTTCGGGGTGTTGACCGTGATCACCCTCGCGATCACGTGGCTCTCCGTCGGGCTCGGGCTGTACCCGGACAGCGTGGAGGCGGCGAGCAACCTGCCGATGCCGCTGATCCTGCTGCCGTTCCTGAGCAGCGGGTTCGTGCCGGTGGAGTCGATGCCGGCGGCCATGCGCTGGTTCGCCGAGTACCAGCCGTTCACGCCGTTCATCGAGACGGTGCGAGGGTTGTTGATGGGCACCGCCATCGGCACGAGCGCCCTGCTCACCCTGGGGTGGTGCGCGGTGATCGGCGGCTTCGGGTTCTGGTGGTCGATGCGGCTCTACGAGCGCGGTCCGAAGCATGCCTGAGCCAGGCACGGGGTGCGGCGGAATCTAGACTCGGTCGATGATCCCCGAGTACTACGCGGTCATCGGAGCGATCATCGGGTCGATCGGTGGCCTCTACTACCTCTACGACACGGTCATCGGCCGAGCACAACCCAACAGGGTCACCTGGTTCCTCTGGGGCCTGTTCCCGATGATCATCTTCGTGGCGCAGCGGGCGCAGGGCGTCGAAGGGTTGTCATGGGCCTCGTTCGCCGCCGGCTTCATGCCGTTCCTGATCCTGCTGGCGTCCTTCCTGAACGAGAAGGCCTACTGGAAGACCGAACCGAAGGACTACGCCCTGATGGCCGCGGCCGTCTTCGCGTTCGTCCTGTGGGCGCTCACCGACAACCCGAACCTGGCGATCCTGTTCGCGCTGGTGGCCGACTTCCTGGCAGGTCTGCCGACCCTGCTGAAGGCCTACCGGTATCCGGGAACCGAGAGCTGGGTCGCGTACGCCATCAGCACCGTTGGTTTCGGCGTGGCCATCCTGGCGATCCCCAGCTTCACGTTCGAGAACTACGCGTTCATCACGTATCTGTTCCTGCTGAACCTCTTCCTGGCCGCGTTCTCCTCGCGAGCGCGCCGGGGATCCGGGCTCGACTTGAACCGGCCCTCGCGATGGGCGTAGGGTCGATCCGTGGTCCTGCGCGACCGTGGCTGGGTGTGCCCGCCCATCGTGCTCCTGATCACGCTGGTCATCGTCGGCTTCCTCCCGTGGGCCGTTCTTCCCGCCTCCGCGGTGTACCGATGTGAAGGCATGCGAGCCACCCTCTGGGGAACCGACGGGCGCGACCTCCTCGTGGGCACGAACCGGGTCGACGTCATCGTGGGGTTGGGCGGCAACGACGTCATCCGGGGCAGGGGAAGCCAGGATTTCATCTGTGGTGGCAAGGGCCGCGACCTGATCCGGGGTATGGCCCGCGCGGACCACTTGTTCGGGGAGGCCGGAGCCGACCGCATCTTCGGCGGTGCCGGGTCGCCACGATTCGGTGGGTCGGGCGAGAACTCGATCGAGGGCGGATCCGGTGACGATCGGATCTACGGTGGCCCGGCAGGCGACAGCATCGACGGCGGCGCGGGCGACGACGTCATCGCACCCGGGGGCGGCCTGGGTGAAGGGAACTACGCGCAGGGTGGCCGAGGCGACGACTTGCTCACCGGCGGTCCCGACTTCGATCAGCTCAGCGGCGACGCAGGAGACGACCGGCTCTACGGCGACGGCGGGTGGCGTGACCGGCTCCTCGGCGGCCCGGGTGACGACCTGCTGGACGGCGGTCCGGGCGCCCGCGATGAAGCCGTCTTCGAGGAGCCGGGTCCGCTGACGGCGGACCTGCGGGCGGGCATCGCGATCCTTCCAACGGGGAGGGACCTCTTGGTGCACATCGAGGGGATCCAAGGGACGACGGGTGACGACGTGATCCGAGGGAACAGACTGTCGAACAAGCTCGACGGCTGGTACGGCGACGATCGCGTGTTCGGGTTCGGCCGGCACGACTCACTGCAGGGCTCTTGGGGTGATGACGTGCTGCGGGGGGGCGGGGGTAGACCCGATCATGCCGACGGCGGCAGGGGCACGGACCGGTGTGACGCCGAAGACGAGCGCAACTGCGAGTCCTGAACGGGCGCCTCACTGCACGACTCGGTAGCGGATGTGGGTCGCGAGCGGGCGATCGACGACCTCGACCGGTTCCAGTTGCAGGTGGCCGATGCCCATGTCCTCGAACATGCGCGTGCCGCTCCCGAACAGCACCGGCACGATGTGGAGCTGTATCTCGTCGACGAGCCCTGCGGCGATGTACTCGCGCCCCATGATCGCGCCGCCCACGATCACGACGTCCTGGCCGCCGGCGGCCTCCTGCGCCTGCCGAAGGGTCGACTCGATGCCGTCGGTCACGAAGTGATACACGCTGTCGGCCGGGACCTCGGCGGGCACGTCGTGCGTCACGATGAACACGGGGATGCGTGCGGCGCCGCTCGGTCCGTCGGCGCCCCACCACGGCAAGGAGTGGTCGTACGTCACGCGGCCGACGATCACGGCCCCGCCGTGGTTCATCACCCGCTCGGCATACTCGCGGTCCGCGGGATCGTCGTTGAAGCCCCATTCGTGCAGCTGCTCGCCGCCCTTGCCGAGCGGTTCCTCAGCGGTCTGCTCGGATGCGGTCATGAACCCGTCCAGCGACATGCTGGTCTGGAAGATCAGGCGTCCCATCCGTTCCTCCCGTTTCAGTCGGCGTTGCGCTCGAGGAACCCTCGCACAACGGCGGTGAAGCGATCGGGCGCTTCCAAGTTGCTCATGTGCCCGACGTCGGGCAAGAACACCAGCTCCGAGCCCGGGATGTCGCGGTGCAGGGCCTCCGCTACCTCCTGGGAAGACCGCGCGTCTTCGGCGCCATAGAGCAGGAGCGCCGGCACGCGGATCGTCGGCAGCACAGGCCGCAGGTCGGCCTCGGCGATCGCGTGCAGCATCTGGCGCACGCCCCCGGGGTGGAAGTCCGACATCACGTCCACATAGTCCTCGACCACCGTGGGGTCGGCGTTCGACGTGAACAGCGAGGGGAGCCATGTCCGCACGAAGTCCTCCGGTTCCCCTGCTGCTTCGAGGTCCCTGAGGGACGTCTGGAGGCGATCCGTGACCTCCTCGGGCGTGAGCGAACCGGCCCACCCCGCGTACGCGGCGGTGAGGATCAGTGTGCGAGGGAGTTCGGGGCGGAGTTGATACAGCGCGAGGGCGAGCGTGGAGCCCCACGACAGGCCGAGCACGTGAGGTCGTCCCAGGCCCAGCCCGTCGATCACGTCGGCGAGACACGCGGCGTAGTCAGGCATGCGATAGGTCGCCGGCGGGTCGTCGG
>JBKPMF010000133.1:0-5360 GCA_046732015.1 Actinomycetota bacterium | reverse complement strand
CCCCCCACGGCTTAATTGTCGTCGGCAGCGTCAGATGTGTATAAGAGACAGACCTGACGCCGAGCGGCTTAAGCTCCCGCTGCATCGAGAGGGCGGTGTCGAGCGAAGGCACGGTCATCGTCCAGGTCTGCACGCCTTGCTCGTTCTCCACCTCGAGCGTGACCTCGATCGCGTCTCCGACGTCCATGAAGCGGCTATTGCAGGACCTTTCGGCCATCGCGCCTCGGGGCAGGAATGGCCCGGCGGCTTCCTCCTGCTTGAACCCCCGCCACGGGCTGTCGGGTCGGGTTCGGCTGGCGGTCATCGTCGACCCGGCGGCCCACTTCTTGAGGCATTTGGCCTAGTCGCCGTAGCCATTTGGGGGTACCACACTCAGCCCGTTTGACTTAGCCTTTGCCCTCCTGGAACGAACCCCCGATCCAGGGAGAGAGAAGGGAGCATCCCCCCGATGCGGAAAATCCTCGTTCTCGCACTGACGATCTTCTCGCTCAGTGTCGTGTTCGGTGGTGTGAGCGCCAGCGCCGCCACCCAGCACTGTCCGTCTGGAGGCACCAAGACCGAGGTTGGTGACAGCTTCGGTAGCACGCTGACCCTGCCGGCAGGAACGCAGTTCTGCGTGAAAGCAGGCACCATGGCCAGCGGGATCTTGGTCTCCGACGGCTCGCCGTACACGGTCACCTGGACCAACGGTGGCGGCCAGACCCCCGGGATCAGCTACTACGTGGTCTACGGCCAGGTCTGCTACCCCGACGGGTACGGCGGCCAGTACTGCCCCTAAGCTCCATTTCGAAGCCCTCGGACTCGCCCCTGTCAGGTTCTGTCCGGGGGCTTCGAGCTGTCCGGCCCCCTTCAGGGGAAGTGGGCCGAACCCCTATTGAGCCGTCGGTACCGCGGCTCCTAGGCTGGATACTGCCTTCCTTCTTTGGGGGCCGGGGCCCGTCTCGGTTTCTCGCGGGCGAGTAGAGGGCCGCCCGGGCGACATTCACGAACGCTGTCGCACTCGCTAGTCCAGCACGTTCGACCGGATCAGCTCGTCGAGCATCCGGCCGTAGGTTCTTCGGATGACGGCATGGCGCGACATTAGCCGCAGGCTGGTGACATGCTGAGTGGCCGAGTGGCAGCAAGGGGGAGCGATGGGGCCGATCGACCACAAACCTGCTGGTCAAGTGGTGGGCCCCCGGGGACTTGAACCCCGAACCTGCGGATTAAGAGTCCGTTGCTCTGCCGAATTGAGCTAGAGGCCCGGCGCAGTTTACCAACCGGGCTTTCCACCGCCCGGGCCGGCGCGTCTCGGGGTGAGTGACGGGATTTGAACCCGCGGCCTCCTGGACCACAACCAGGCGCTCTAACCGAGCTGAGCTACACCCACCATGCTGTCGCTTCCACGATACCAACGGCTCGCCGCCGACTGAACCCGGATCGGCCACCGGGCTTGCCGAGCGACCCCTCCGTGAGGCATCATTGAACGGCCGTTCAAACCAACCCGTATCCGCGAACGGCGCCCGAGGAGGCGACACGCATGGCTGTCCAGGACCCCATCGAGTTCGATTTCGACCGGATCGACGCGCTGATCGAGCGCGAAGAGGCCGAGCTCGAGCCCAAGCGGCAGGCCTCGATCACCTATCGCAAGGTCGCCGACCGCTACGTCGCCGGCGGCGTCGCCTCCAGTTGGCAGGACTCGCCCCCGCACGCGATCTTCATCGACCGCGGCAAGGGCAACCACCTATGGGACATCGACCAGAACGAGTACATCGACTTCCACCTGGGCTACGGCGCCATGGTGGTGGGCCACGCGCACCCGAAGATCGTGGACGCGATCCAGAAGCAGGCGCCGCTGGGCACCCATTTCGCCCAGCCGACGAAGCATCTCGACGTGATCGGCGAGAACCTCACCGAACGCTTCGGCGTGCCGCTGTGGCGCTTCTGCAACTCGGGCACCGAGGCCACCCTGGAAGGCGCGCGGTTGATGCGCGCCAACACCGGCCGTGATCTCATCATCAAGATCGAAGGCACCTACCACGGTCACCACGACTCGCTGATGTTCTCGGTGGCGCCGGACCCCGCCGACATGGGCCCGCGCGAGCACCCGAACGTGGTGGCGCAGGCCGGCGGCATCCCGGAGGTGTTCGGTGAGCTGCTCCGCGTCGTGCCGTTCAACGACCTCGAGGCCGCGAAGAAGGTGTTCGAGGAGAACCCGGACACGATCGCGGGCATGTTCGTCGAGCCTGCCATGATGAACTGCGGCGTGATCCTTCCCGAACCCGGCTACCTGCAGGGCTTGAAGGATCTGTGTCACGCCAACGGCGCCTACCTGGCGTTCGACGAGGTGAAGACCGGCGCCACGCTGGCCTACGGCGGCGCCACGGAAGCGTTCGGCGTCACGCCCGACATCATCTGCCTGGCCAAGGCGATCGGCGGCGGCACCCCGTGCGGCGCGATCGGTGCCACGCGGGAGCTCTACCAGCCGATCATCGACGGCACCTACGACATGGCCGGCACGTTCAACGGCAACCCGCTCACGATGGCGGCCTCGCGTGCGACGCTGCTGGAGGTGCTGACGCCCGACGTGTACGACGGCTTCAACCGCGTCGACAAGGCGATGAAGGACGGCCTCACCTCGGTGATCGAGCAGTACCGGCTGCCGGCATACGTGACCGGGCTGGGTGCCAAGGGCTCGGTGATCTATTCGACCAAGCCCGTGCGCGAGTACCGCGACGCGGTCGGCATCGACGAGCGCCTCAGCTACCTCGCCTGGCTCGTCCAGCAGAACCGCGGCGTGTTCAAGTCGCCGTGGACCAAACAGGAGACATGGACGCTGTCGGTGTGGCACACCGAGGACGACGCGAAGCGCTACGTGGACAACTTCGAGGAGTTCGCAGCCGCCGTCTCGCAGTAGGCTGGTCCAACGTTTCTGCAGCAGCGTGAGGGGTCGAACGACCCCGGAGGGAGCCACGTCATGAGCACCACGCCATCCACGGTCGAGATCGACATGGACCTCGTCGGACAACTGATCAAGGAAGAGACGGCGGCGCTCGACGTGAAGCACGCGCGCAGCCTCGCCTACCGCGACGAGGCCGCCACCCGGCTCCCGGGTGGGGTATCCAGCAGCTGGCAGATGTGGCCGCCGCACCCGATCTACGTCGACCGCGGCCAGGGCTCGCACGTGTGGGACATCGACGGCAACGAGTACGTCGACTACCACAATGGTTACGGCGTCATGGTCATGGGTCACGCCCATCCGAAGATCGTCGAGGCGGTGCAACGCCGCGTCGCGCTGGGCACGCATTTCGCCCAGCCCACCGAGGACGCGCTGATCGTGGCTGAGCAGCTGTTCGAGCGCACCGGCCTGCCGTACTGGCGGTTCGGGAACTCGGGCACCGAGGCGACCCTCGATGCGGTGCGCATCATGCGCGCCACCACCGGCCGTGACCTCCTGGTGAAGATCGAGGGCACCTACCACGGTCACCACGACGCCTTGATGGTGAGCGTGTTCCCGTCGCGCGAGGACGCCGGCCCGGCCGACGCGCCGATCTCGGTGCCACAGACCGCCGGCATGATCCGCGGCGCGGTCGAGACCGTGATCAACGTGCCCTTCAACGACGCCGATGCCGCCGAGCGCGTGTTCGCCGAGCACGGCAGCGAGATCGCCGGCATGATCGTCGAACCGGTCATGACGAACTGCGGCGTCGTGCTGCCCGACCCCGGCTACCTCCAGCGGCTCAAGGACATCTGCCACCGGCACGGCGCGATGTTCGCCTACGACGAGGTGAAGACCGGCTTCACGGTGGGCTGGGGCGGCGCCGTCGAGGTGTTCGGTGTGCAGCCCGACCTCGTGGCGTTCGCGAAGGCGCTGGGCGCGGGTCTGCCCTGCGGCGCGATCGGCGGCACCGAGGACGCGATGCGCATGGTGATCGCCGGCGAGCTCGAGCAGGTGGGCACGTTCAACGGCAACCCGCTCACGATGGCCGCCGCGAAGGTGAACCTCACCGAGGTCCTGACGAAGGACGCGTACACGCGTCTGGACGCGATCAACACCATCCTGCACCGGTGCGAGGATGTGGCCGCCGGCCGTGGCCTGCCCGCCTCGATGAAGACGCTGGGCGCGAAAGGCTCGATCGACTGGCGCGCCACGCCGATCCACTCCTACCGCGACCTGTGGGACATCGACGACCGCGTACCGCAGTTGGCGTGGCTGTGGCAGCTGAACCGCGGCGTGTTCAAGAGCCCCGGTTCGAAGTGGGAGAGCTGGACGACCTCGATCGTGATGAGCGACGAGGACGCCGAGCGCTACGTCGAGAACTTCGAGAGCTTCGCCGACGCGATCACGCGCTAGCCGAGTCCACGCTCGAGGCCACCATCTCCGCGACGGTCGAGTTCGGATCGCGCGACAGCATGGCGTAGGCCAGGACGACCTCGTTGAGGCCCACGATCACGCCGATCGTGAGGATCACCGGCACGCTCACCAGCGTCTGGATCCAGATGCCCGCCGTGCCTTCCAGGTGCAGGAGGTAGTGGTCGGCGCCCAGCTCCACCGCCAGCGGCACGCCGATCGTCGCCATGATCAGCCACACATGCCGCGAGGTGAGGCTGAGCGCCCGCCCGATCGAGGCGAACACCCCCCGACGTTCGATGTTCACGATGGGCCCCACGGTGCTCAACATGGCCAGCAACACGAACCCCGGGAGGACCAGGATCGAGGACGTGACGCCGGCCATCACGACGACGACCAGGTCCGCGGCGATCAGTCGCCAGATCGGCAACGCCCGTATGACCTCGCCGATACCGGGCGGCGTCCCGCCCCGGATCACGGCACCGACCAGTTCGTCCAACAAGCCCGCGTAGAACACGGCACCGAGGGTGCCGAGCACCGCCGCGATCCCCGCGACCGCCAGCGCGAACGCCACGCGTTCCGTCACGGTGTCCTCGGTGAAACGGTCGAGGAACATGCCGGCTGCCACCCCCAACACCAACCCCGGGGCCAACAGGACCAACGCGGCCGCCCACACGCGGAGGGGTTCGCGTCGATACAGGCGCCACGCTCCGCGATACACGGAGCGAGCGTCCAGGTCGGCCACATGGGGATGCCGGGCGGCGGCATCGTGGGCCGCCTGCGTGGCATCGGCAGTCGGCGGTCTCCGGACGTTCCTCATGTCCGCGCCGTAGCGTAGCCTGCCGCCGTGCCCGCCTCCCTCGAGCTCACGAACCGTCAGGCCCGCCGCCTGAGTGTGATGGGCCAGCGGCTGTCGTCGCCGCGTCCATCGTCGATCGGCGAAACCGTCCGCGACCTCACGATGGTGCAGATCGACCCGACGTCGGCGGTCGCCCGCACCGAGCACCTCGTGCTGTTCTCCCGGTTGGGC
>JBKPMF010000132.1:0-8153 GCA_046732015.1 Actinomycetota bacterium | reverse complement strand
CTTCGACCTCGGCCATCGCCAACGACAGCGCCGAACCCACGCCGCGCCACCCCGAGAACTTCAGCCGGTGGATGGCCTGACGTGCCGGCCCCTCGAACCGGAACGGCGCGCGAGCCGTGTCGATCTCGGGCGGCGGGCAATCGCGGCATCGAGGCACCGACATCGCCTTCGGTCGTCCGCATCGGCGACACCATGGTGGACGGAGCGGCTTGAGCGAGGAACGGCATGGATCGCAGAACGGCCACGGCCCGGCGCCGCATCCCGCACAGCGCTGCGGGAAGATGACGTCCAACGCCCGCGCCAGCATCGGTGGAACCTACCGGCGGGCACCGACAGCGGCGCCTGCGACGTTCCACGCCAACCCAGGTCAACAACGCTAGGGCAGCGTGACCTCGAGCGGACGCTTCGCGCCGCTGGCATCGATCGACAACGCGCGCTGGGTCCTCATCAAGGGGTAGCCCACGACCTTCCCGCGCCCCGTCGCTTCGTCGAACTGGGTGTCGAGTACAGGCACCGTCGCTCCATCGGCCGTCAGCTTCAATGTCGGTGCCTTGGTCGCCGTGAACCCGATCTTGATCGAGTCTCCGGCACAGTCGATCTGGTCGATCGCCACCGTGTCGCCCGACACGTCCAGGCTCTTCCCGACCGGGACCGGGCCACGGCGGACGGTCGCGCGCGGCCAGGCAACAGGGAATCGGTCGCCGGGATGGACCACCTCGGGCACGCCGTCGATCACCACGTCGCATTCCAGCGAGTACCAGCCCGCCCCGAGTTCGGTGAGCGGCACCTCGAACGGCACGAACAGGTCCAGATGCGGCGCCACCTCCAGCGTGACCGGTTCCATGGCGATCGACTGCGATCCCCCGCCCGACACCTCGATCACCCGGGCATCCTCGATCCGGACCTGACGCGGGTCGCGGCCCTCGCCACGCAGCACGAACGCCCCCTTGATCGTGGCGGGGAACCGCTCGTAATGCGCCCTGATGGAGATCTCGCCGTCCATGGTCGACCCCTAGGTCCCCTGCTCCCAGCTGTGCAGGTAGTGATCCTGCTCCGGTGTGAGCTCGTCGATCTCCACACCCATCGCGTGGAGCTTCAGCCTGGCGACTTCCTTGTCGTTCTCCGGCGGCACCGGGTAGACGCGCGGCTCGAGCGAGCCCTTGTTCGCCACGACCCATTCGGCCGAGAGCGCCTGGTTCGCGAACGACATGTCCATGACCGACGCAGGGTGACCTTCGGCGGCCGACAGGTTGACGAGCCGGCCCTCGCCCAGCAGGTAGATCTTCCTGCCGTCGGCGAGAGTGTATTCGTCGACGAAGTCGCGGATCCGGCGCACGCCGCCCACGCCGAGCTCGGCGAGGCCCGGCTTGTCGATCTCGACGTCGAAGTGCCCCGAGTTCGCGAGCATCGCTCCGTCCTTCATGAGTTCCATGTGCTCCTTGCGGACCACGCTCGTGTCGCCCGTCAGCGTGATGAAGATGTCGCCGACGCGGGCAGCGTCGCGGATCGGCATCACCCGGTAGCCCTCCATAACGGCCTCGATCGCCGCGGTGGGGTCGACCTCGGTGACGATCACGTGCGCGCCCATGCCGCGGGCCCGCGAGGCCACCCCGCGACCGCACATGCCGTAGCCGCACACCACGATCGTGCGTCCGGCCAGCAGCCGGTTCGTGGCACGCATGATCGCGTCGATCGTCGACTGTCCCGTGCCGAAACGGTTGTCGAACAGGTGCTTGGTGTCGGCGTCGTTCACGCTCACGATCGGGTACTTCAGCGCGCCGTCCTTCGCCATCGCCCGCAGACGGATCACCCCGGTGGTGGTCTCCTCGGTTCCCCCGATGATCTCGGCGATCTGATCGACCCGTTCCTTGTGCAACACACTCACCATGTCGGCGCCGTCATCCATCGTGATGTTCGGCCGGATGTCGAGGACCGCGTTGATGTGCTTGAAGAACGTGTCCGTGTCCTCGCCCTTGATCGCGTAGGTGTCGATCCCGGCCTCGACCAGCGCTGCCGCCACGTCGTCCTGCGTGGACAGCGGGTTCGAGGCGCACAACGCCACCTCGGCGCCACCGGCCTTCAGCGCGATCATCAGGTTGGCGGTCTCGGTGGTCACGTGCAGACACGCCCCGATGCGGATCCCCGCCAGCGGCTGCTCCTTCTCGAAGCGCTCCTGGATCAGCGCCAGGACGGGCATCTCTGCCCCGGCCCACTCGATGCGTTCCCGGCCGGCCTGCGCCAGCCCCATGTCCCGTACATCGTTCGTCATCGTCCGATCCTTCCCCTCACCCACATCGTCACATCTGTGGCAGCAGGTCGACCAGCAGCCGCCCCACCGCCACCGCGGTCTCGTTCGAGACCCGCACCACCTCGTCGTGCTCGACATGTTCGCCGAACGCGTTCGTCAGCGAGCACAGCCCCAACACCCGCATGTCCAGCGCGCGCGACGGCAACGACTCCGGCACCATCGACATCCCCACCACGGTGGCCCCCGCCTGCTGCAGGAACCCCACCTCGGTGGGCGTCTCGTACGCGGGTCCGCTCATCGCCGCGTAGACGCCTTCGGCCGCGGTGATCCCGAGCGCGGCGGCGCGTTCGAGCGCCAGGGTGCGCAGTCCGGCGTCGTAGACGTCCGTCGTGCTGATGAACGCGGGCATCCCGTCGGGTGCTCGCCACCCGCGCAAGGGGGCCTCCCCCATCATGTTGAGATGGTCACGCAGCACGACCACCGTGCCTGCCGCGAGCCCGGGAACGACGCCGCCCACCGCCGCCGTCACCACCATCGTCTCGGCCCCGAGCTCCTTGGCCAGCCGGGGCAGCAAGGCGGAGGCATCCATCCCGTGCCCTTCGTAGAAGTGCACCCGTCCGAAGAAGCCCGCGACCGGCACCCCCGCGATCCGGCCCAGCACGAGTTTGCCTTCGTGGCCGGGGACCCCGGGCGGCGGGAACCCGGGCAGGTCGGTGTAGGCGAAGCTCGCGACCTCCTCGAGGTCCTCGCCGAGAGCAGGGCCCAGCCCAGAGCCCAGCACGATGCCGGCCCTCGGCACCAGGTCGCTGATCGAGCGCACCGCAGCCGCGCCCTGCGCCGCGAGATCGTCGGCCGGTGCGAAGACGGTCACGAGCCCGCCCTGCCGGCCAGGTAGGCCTTCAAGCGCATGATCGCGTCCATCGGCGTGGGATCCACGCCTCGGCCGATCGCGTGGTAGGTGCTGGCGAGGTCGCCCATGGCCACCAACGACAGGAACCGTGAGAGCTCACTCGAGCCCGCCGCCCACACCTCATCGGTGACCGCGCCGGCATCGCGGGCGATCGCCAGCGAGGGCTCGAACCGCATCGCGATATCGGGATGCTCGCCTTCATGCCGGAGCGCGATCACGAACGAGCCTTCCCCTTGCCGGGGAGCCCACCCTTCGACCTCGTTGTGATCGAGTTCGGGCATCGCCGAAGACCACGCCAGGATCTTCGCGTTCTCGTTGAACTGGCCCTTCCACCGCGCCGCGGCCGTGGCCGCCCACCCGTCGGCTCCCCAGATGACCGGCTGGCGGTCGCCAAGGTTCCAGGCCAGTTCCTTCGCCGGGTTGTCGGCCCGCGGCACGCCGGGACCGAGCGCGATCATCAAACGCTCGAGTTCGTCGGCCGCTTGCGCCACCTCGGGCTCGGACGGCGGCAGCAGTCCCACTGCGCCGACCGCTCCCATCGTGGCGAACACGATCAGCCCGAAGGCCGCCCTGGGCACGTAGCCCCCGGGCACGGAGACGATGCCCTGCCCATCGGAGGAGGCTCGGGTCGCGAGTTCGCCGCCGGAGGTGATCGCCACGATCCGGCATCCGCGCTCTCGCGCGTCGGCGTAAGCCGCCAGCGTCTCGGCCGTGTTCCCCGAATAGGACGAACAGATCACGAGCGTGTGAGGGCCGCAGAAGACCGGCAGCACCGGCCCCCGGTTGACATCGACCGGAACGGTGAGACGGCCGCGAGCCAGCGTGCGCAAGACATCGCCCGCGATCGCGGATCCTCCCATCCCGGCGAACACGATGGAGGTGACACCGTCGGCCTGCGGCATCCCCGGCGCCTCGTTCCCGGCCGCGAATCCGGTCCGCACGTGCTGGGGCATCGCGGTGATGGCCCCCAGCATGTCGCCGGGGTCGATCGGTGTGATGGCCTCGACGTCGTCGAGGTCGATCGTCACCGGCCGCCGCCGTCGGGTTTCTTGGCAGGCTTCTGGGCAGCGTTCTTATCCGGCTTCTCAGCCTCGTCGATCAGCATCACGGGGATGTCGTCGCGGATCGGGTAGCGATAGCCGCACGTGGTACAGACCAACACGGATTCGTCTTCCCGGTAGTCGAGGTCGCCTCGATCGTTCGGGCAGACCAGGATCTCCAACAGCTGAGGGTCGAGGCTCATGGCGTCAGCGTTCTCCTCTGATCAGCGCGAGCACCTCGGCGGTCTTGGCCTCCAGGAGCTCGGGCGTCCGGGCTTCCACGTTCAGGCGCAGGAGCGGCTCCGTGTTCGAAGCGCGCACGTTGCACCACCAGTCGTCGAACTCTACCGTCAGACCGTCCAGGTGGTCCTGTCGCCCCGCATCGAACGCCGCCGCGATCGCCTCGATCCGTTCGGCGGGATCGTCGACCTTGGAGTTGATCTCACCGGAGTCGGCGTAGCGTCTCAACGGCGCCAGCAGCGACGAGAGCGGCGCATCGGCCTTCGACAGCTCGCCCAGGGCGACCACGGCGGCGATGAGACCGGAATCGGCCCGGTAGTTGTCCCGGAAGTAGTAGTGACCCGAGTGTTCCCCGCCGAAGATCGCGCCGGTGTCGGCCATCACCTGCTTGATGAAGGAGTGCCCCACCCGGGTGCGGATGGGCTCGCCGCCGTGCTCGCGGATGACCTCGGGCACCGTCCATGAGCAGATCAGGTTGTGCACGACCTTCGCTCCGGGCTCCTGATCCAGCATCGCGATCGCCACGAGGGCGGTCAGGAGTGAACCGCTCACGTCCTGGGCCCGCTCATCGATCAGGAACACCCGGTCGGCGTCACCGTCGAAAGCCAGGCCCACGTCGGCGCCGTGCTCCAGCACGGCGGCCTTCAGGTCCCTCTGGTTCTCGGGGTCGATGGGGTCGGCGGGATGGTTCGGGAAGGTCCCGTCGAGCTCGGCGTAGAGGTGGTGCAGGGTGATGGGCAACCGCGCCATCACGGCGGGCACCACCAGACCGCCCATGCCGTTGGCCGTGTCGGCGACCACCGTCATTGGACGCATGGCTTCGACGTCCACGAACGACAGGACGTGGTCGACGTAGGCCGCGAGCAGATCGCGTGCTTGCACCGTGCCCGGGGACGCGACCGAACCCGGATCCGGGCCCTCGGTCAACGAGCGGATCTCGCGCAGGCCCGTGTCCTCTCCAACCGGCTTGGCGCCGGCGAGACAGAACTTCAGGCCGTTGTACTGCTTGGGGTTGTGGCTCGCCGTGAGCATGATGGCGGGAACGTCGAGCGAACCGGAGGCGAAGTAGAGCAAGTCGGTGGAGGCGAGCCCGAGATCGACCACGTCCGCACCTCGGGCGGTGATGCCATCGGCGAGCGCGGCCGCCAGTTCGGGCGAACTCAGCCGGCAGTCTCGTCCCAGCGCGATCGCAGGAGCGCGCGACCAGTCGGCGAAGGCAGCCCCGATCCTGCGGACGAGGGCGGCATCGAGATCATCAGGCACCACGCCGCGGACGTCGTAGGCCTTGAAGATGCGATCGAGAGCGCTGGGCACGCAGGCATCCTACGAGAGGATGACATCGGCACGCTCCGCCGAGCGGAGCGGCGGCTACTTCTCGACGACGAGGCCGATCACGGAGGCCAGGGGGACTTCTTCGCCTTCGCGGTACCACCACTTGGCTTCGCAGTTGTGGCACGTGCTGAAGGCGAGGTCCCGCCCGCCGACCGTCATCGAGATCTTGATGAGGTCGCCCGCGTGGCAGCTGGGACAGGTTCCGTTGCTCATGCTTTCCCATCGGTTCGGGGAGGGGTTCGCGAACATAGCACGGCACGCCCATTTCCTTGAGCCCTACAAGTGGCTATTTCCATGGCCCCCGCCGGTGCGAACCATGCCCCATCCGGGGGACAACGACGTCGCCCCGATGGGGCCAGCATCGGCCGAAGGATGGAGCGACCTTCGGCGACAGGGTCAGGTCGTGAGCGCGGGAACCTTGGTTCGCGAGTCGCTGACCGTCCAGCCCACGGGAGGCGTCATACGGTCCACGTGGTCGCGGCACAGATCGAGCAGGTTGCGGTCGCGCTCGACGAGCAGGTCGCCGACCACCACCTCGCGCTCGGTGTACCGCAGGGACACGGTGGCGACGGGTTCGGCTTCACAACGCATCTTGGCGCACGTTCGCATCGCGGCGAAGGGTAAGTCACACGTGTGTCATTTCCAAGTACCCGGGGCGAGAACGTGCCGGAAACGGGCGCCGAGCCTGCAGACAGATGTACCCCGCAGTGGCGCTCCGGTTGCCCTTCGCGTCGCTACGGGGTACGAGGAGAACGTACCTCGGCCGAGCGAGGACGCGCAACCCTTCCGGGCTCGAAAGTGTGACAAGAACCCGACCGGACTAGATGTCGGCCGTGGCCGGGGTGTCCCATTCCACGGCGCCGGCGGGGCGGGTTCCCACGATGATGACGTGGGCGCCGACCGGGACCAGCGGGTACAGCTGCTCGACCTCGGAGTTGTGCATCCGGATGCAGCCGTGTGAGGCGTAGCGGCCGATCGAATCGTCCGAAGGTGTGCCGTGGATGCGGATCAGGCCCGGAGCGTCGTCGATGTAGATCGCACGCGTGCCCATGGGGGCCGTGGGGCCACCCGGGACCACCGCGGGCAGATCGGCGCCCCAGCTGTCGAGCGCCGGGTTGTACCAGGTGGGGTTCACCGCCTTGCGGGTGACCTTCCAGTCGCCGTCGGGCGTGGTGTAGCCGGGCTTGGCGGTGGCCACGCTGAAGGTACGGATCACGCGGAAGCCGTCATAGAGGTAGAGCTTGTTCTCGTCGACCCGGACGACCACGTTGTGGCCGAGGGTGTCCTCGGTGACCTTCGGCGCCACCTTCAGCGTGTTCAATGCGACCTTCGTGACGCCATCGGCCTTCAAAGCGGCCCGCAGGCTCTTGGTGGCCGCCGGGAAGTCGAGTGCCTGCCCCGGCCGTGACTTCACGAAGGCGACGTCGCCGTTCTCGTAGGCGAGGGCGGCGTCGACCGGCTTGACGGCCACGTCCTTGGCCACCGTCCCCAGGAACGACTCGATCTTCGCGTCCCCGGCGTAGGAGAGCTTGATCTGACGCTCGACGGACTCTTCGCGGAAGCGGTGCCAGAACCGGGTGAAGGTCCCCATGGTCTCGTTCAGGGCGAGCGCCCGGTTGACGGCCGCCACCACGTTGGCTCGACGACCGAGTTCCTGCGGCGTGACGGTCCACGTCTCTCCGGCTGCCTTCACCGTGATCGGGGCGCTCAGCAGCACCTGTGCCCCGGTTCGCACGGCGGCGACGGCCTCGGACCGGGTCATGTCGCCGACGTCGATCCCGGCGACGGTGACGCCGGGAAGGATCGTGTCGGCCCGCGCCTGCTCGTAGCGGTAGGCGGCGTACGCGGCCCCGCCCACGGCGAGCACCAGGATGCCCGCCACCACCGCGACGATGATGACGGCACGCGTGCGCCGTTTGGAGATGTGCCGACCTTTGGCCATGGAGATACCTTCGTTCGCCTGGGATACGAACCCGCCCATGATACGCGACGACGCCCCCTGGGGCCGCAGCCGCGCCGAACCGGTGCGGATCAGTCGTTCGGTGGCGGTATCGGCACGCCCATCGCCGAACCGAAGACCGAAAGTCCCTTGGTACCAAGCGAGGTCGTGGACCCGAGCGCCACGATGGGCGCTCCGTCGGAGATGACGAGCACCGAGGCATCGGGCGCCCCCGCCAGGAAGCTCTCCGGAGCTTCGCCCAGCGACGCCGCGGGGACGCGAACCGTCACCTCGTCGGGCTCGCCACCTTCGAGCGGCAACAGGCGAAGGGTCACCACGGCGGCGACATCGCCGGGGTTCGCGATCAACAGGGACGGCTCGGCCGGATCGCCCGCCAGGGTGGGGGTGACGACCCACGCGGTGGCGGGTGCGACGGCGCCGGCG
>JBKPMF010000131.1:0-4617 GCA_046732015.1 Actinomycetota bacterium | reverse complement strand
CGGTACTGCAGGGCGAGCACCTGCTCTCGCGGCAGGTTGAGGTCGCGCGCGAGCTCCAGGGCACGGTCGGACCAGCGGATGCATCGCGGATAGTCGCCCACCACCCACAGATGTCCCGCCACACGCGTGGCGGCGTGGGCGAACTCGGGCCCGGGCGGCAGCGTCTCGAGCTCGCGCACGGCTTGGGTGAGCAGGGGAGCGACGGCGTCGATCTCTCCGCGTTCGAAGGCGGAGCGGGCCAGCCACACCTTGGCATCCGCGGCGCCCGCGACGTCGCCGGCGGCCGCGAACAGCTCCATGGCCTCGGTCAGGTCCGCCTGGGCGTCGGCGAACGCGCCCACCGACTGCGCCGACACGCCCGCCCCGCGCAGGGCGCGGGCGCGGTCCGGATGGTCGGGCGCCATCAGGCTCAGGGCACGCCGGTACTGCGACAGGGCGCTGGGCGCATCGAGCCGGGCGGTGCGCGTGGCGGCCGTCAGCAGCTGCTCGATCGCGGGGCCGGCCGCCTGCGACGCGAGCGCGTGTTCGCCGGCCGCGGTCGCGAGGGTATGGGCCTCCGCGTAATGGATCGCGAGCCGCTCCGCCCGGTCGGCGGCTCGGGGATCGAGCGTCGCCTCCAGCCATGACGCCACCGCCAGGTGCTTGCGAGCGCGCTCGCCCCTGGGGATGGAGCCGTAGGCCACCTCGCGCACCAGGACGTGGCGGAAGACGAACTCGGCTTGGCCTTCCACCGCGCTCGCCGTGGCGCGGCGAACCACCTGGCGGTCGGCCAGGGTCTCCAGGTCGCGCATGGCCTCGGCTTCCGTCCGTCCGGTCACCGCGGCGAGTGCGCCCGGCCACACGACCATGCCGACCACGGCAGCGTCGCGCGCGGCGGCTTTCAGCTCGGCCGGCATGGCGTCCAGACGCGACGCCAACAACCCTTGGATCGTGGGCGGCACCGCGATCTCCGCGGTCAGGTCTCCCGCATCGCCGCGTTCGTTCAGCATCCGCACGAACTCCTCAGCATACAGGGGGTTGCCCCCGGCGCGTTCGACCACGATGCGCGTGAGCCCCGGATCGAGCGGCCGATCCAGCGGCAGGGATCGCACCAGGGTCGCGGTGAGCTCGGCGTCGAGCGGCTCGACCACGATCGTCACCCAGCGGGAACGCCGGTCACCCCATCCGGGGCGCAGATCGAAGAGCTCGGGCCGCGCGGCCACCACGATCAACAGGGCGGAGGCCCGCTCGGCGTCCAGCAGCGACTCCACGAACGCCAGGGACGGCACGCTCGCCCCGGGCATGTCCTCGAAGACGAGGATCGTGGGGTTCTCGGTGCCGAGCCGGTCCAGGAACCGGCCCCAGGCCGCGAACGCTTCGTCGCGCGAGGTGTCGCCCTCGGAGACCTCCCCGGCGACGAGCGCGATGAGATGCGGCGCCAGGCGGTCGCGCTCGTCGGGGTCCTCGATCACGCGTCCGAGCACGGCATGCACACGTTCCTCGGCGGCCTCGGGGCGTCGGAGTTGAGGATGCCGGCCTCGCTGCGCACGACGTCGGCGAGGGCCGCGAACGTCGATGTGTCGCCGTAGGGTGCGGGCCGGCCGACACGCCAGCGGATCATGTCGGGGAGCTCGTCCGTGATCCGGGAGAGTTCGGCGATCAGGCGCGATTTGCCCACACCCGCCTCGCCGATGATCGTCACGCCGTGGGTCGAACCGGTCCGCAGCACCACCTCGAACTGCGCCCGCAGCGCGGCGAGCTCATCGCCGCGCCCGATGAACGGCGCCCCAGCGGCGTCCGGCGGCTCCACGCCCACCCGGGCGAACGGCTCGATCGGCGCCCATACCCTGATGGGCTCGGCCTTCCCTTTGACCGTCACGGGAGGCAGTGCGGTCCACCGGAACTGGGTCTCGGTGGCGAGGTAGGTGGACTCACCCACGACGATCGAATCCGGCGCGGCGGTCGACTGCAGGCGCGAGGCCGTGTTCACGATGTCGCCGGTGACCCGCTCGCCGACGCGAGGGCCCTGACCCACTGCGACCATCGCCTCGCCGCTGGCGATGCCGATCCGGGTTCCCAGCGACCTGGCGGCCTCACCTTCGCTCTGCGCGTGCACCCAGTCGCGGATCTTCAACGCGGCTCGGATCGCGCGTTCCGGATCGTCCTCGTGGGCGACCGGCGCTCCGAACACGCCGAACACGACGTCGCCTGCGAACTTGTCCACGGTGCCGCCGAAGCTCTCGATCTCCTGCTTGAGACGGGCGTGGAACGGTCGCAGGGCGGCGCTGATGTCCTCGGGATCGGCACGATCGAACCGAGCCGAGAACCCTGCGATGTCGGCGAACAGCACCGTGACGAATCGCCGTTCCTCGCCCGATCCGGTCCCGATCAGGGCGGATCCGCAGGCCATGCAGAATCGAGCGAGCTCAGGGTTCTCCGTGCCGCAGCTCGGGCAGATCTGCATCGCCCGAGTGTACGGGCGGCGGTGTCGGAGACG
This sequence comes from Actinomycetota bacterium, assembly GCA_046732015.1. Lineage (GTDB taxonomy): Bacteria > Actinomycetota > UBA4738 > UBA4738 > HRBIN12 > JAOUEA01. The sequence goes on along the minus strand of JBKPMF010000131.1, from coordinate 2,141 downwards.
GGTCCTACACTGGAGGGCCATGCCCCCGTTCGAGATCAAGTCGGAATTCCGCCCCGCCGGTGATCAACCGGTGGCGATCGAGCAGCTCGTCTCGGCCGTCAAGGGCGGCGATCCCCACACCACCCTGTTGGGCGCCACCGGCACGGGCAAGACCTTCACGATCGCGCATGTCGTGGAGGCGCTGCAGCGCCCCACCCTGGTGATCGCCCCCAACAAGAGCCTGGGCGCGCAGTTGGCCAACGAGTTCCGCGAGGTGTTCCCCGACAACGCGGTCGAGTACTTCGTCAGCTACTACGACTACTACCAACCCGAGGCCTACGTCCCCTCCACCGACACCTACATCGAGAAGGACAGCTCGGTGAACGAGGAGATCGAGCGGCTGCGCCACTCGGCCACCGCCGCCCTGCTCGGCCGGCGCGACGTGATCATCGTCGCCAGCGTGTCGTGCATCTACGGCCTGGGTTCGCCCGAGGAGTACGAGGGGCAGATCCTGCGGCCCTACCGCGGCACCGACATCCCGCTCGAGTTCGCGATGCAGCGGCTGGTCGACATCCAGTACCAGCGCAACAACATGAGCCGCGCGCGCGGCACGTTCCGCGTGCAGGGCGACACCCTGGAGGTGTTCCCCCCGTACGACACCACCGGCTACCGGATCGAATGGTGGGGCGACACGATCGAGAAGATCACGAAGTTCGATCCGGTCACCGGTGAGCTGATCAAAGACGACATCATCGACCTCACCGTGTTCCCGGCCTCCCACTACGTGGCGGGCGAGGAGCGGATGAAGCGTGCCGTCGTCTCGATCGAGGACGAGCTGGAGGAGCGCCTCGCCACCCTCGAAGGCCAGGGCAAGCTGCTCGAGGCCGAACGCCTCCGCATGCGCACCCGATACGACCTGGAGATGATGCGCGAGGTCGGCTTCTGCAGCGGCATCGAGAACTACTCGCGCCACATCGACGGGCGCACCGCGGGCACCGCGCCGTACACGCTGCTCGATTACTTCCCCGACGACTACCTGGTCGTGCTCGACGAGAGCCACGTCACCGTGCCGCAGCTGGGGGCCATGTACGAGGGCGACCTCTCGCGCAAGTCCACCCTGGTCGAGCACGGGTTCCGCCTGCCCAGCGCCATCGACAATCGCCCGCTGAAGTTCGAGGAGTTCACCGAGCGCGTGCACCAGACCGTGTACATGTCGGCCACGCCCAGCGCCTACGAGATCCGACATTCGAAGGTCGTCGTCGAGCAGATCGTGCGACCCACGGGGCTGGTCGACCCCGAGGTGCAGATCCGCCCCACGAAGGGTCAGGTCGACGACCTGATCGGGGAGATCCGGACGCGCGCCGAACACGAGCAGCGCGTCCTGGTCACCACCCTCACGAAGAAGATGGCCGAAGACCTCACGGACTACCTCGTGGAGATGGGCATCCGGGTCCGCTACCTGCACTCCGAGGTCGACACCCTGCAGCGCATCGAGATCGTGCGCGACCTGCGGCTCGGTGAGTTCGACGTCCTGGTCGGCATCAACCTGCTCCGTGAGGGGCTCGACATCCCCGAGGTGTCCCTGGTGGCCATCCTCGATGCCGACAAGGAAGGCTTCCTGCGGTCCGAGACCTCGCTGGTCCAGACGATCGGGCGGGCCGCGCGCAACGTCGACGGCACGGTGTTGATGTACGCCGACGCCATCACCGATTCCATGAAACGGGCCATCAGCGAGACCCAGCGCCGCCGGCAGATCCAGCTCCGGTACAACGAAGAGCACGGCATCGACCCCACCACGATCCGCCGCAAGATCACCGACATCCTGCAGCAGCTCCGCGGCGGCGACGATCCGGCCGCCACCCACCCCAAGAAGGAGCGCCGTCGGAAGGCGGCGTCGCACGCCGAGATGCCCACCGAAGAGCTGGAGCGCCTGATCGAGAGCCTCGAAGGCGAGATGCACGACGCCGCGAAGGACCTCCGGTTCGAGTACGCGGCACGGCTCCGCGACGAGGTGCAGGACCTGCGCAAGGAACTGCGGGCCATGCGAGAGGCGGGCGTCGGCGCCGGGTAGTGTCGGCGCCATGACCCTGGTCGTCCGCACAGCGCTCGCCTGGCTCGGCCCGGGCCGCATCACCCCCGACGTCCAGATCACCTGCGAGGGC
>JBKPMF010000130.1:0-11393 GCA_046732015.1 Actinomycetota bacterium | reverse complement strand
GCCGAACTCTTCCACGGGGACCGGCCCCTCGGACGAATAGGCGCCCAGCCGCCCATGGGTGAGGTCGATCGCCGGGAGCACCGAGAACATCCGCGCACCCTACCCGGAGGCGTTCGCCTCGAGGGCGCCGGCCACCGCCAGATCCTCGAACGCCACCCCCACCGAGACGAAGACGCTGTGATGGCCGGTGGGCTCGGCACCCGTCACCACCTCGTGCAGGTCGGCGTCGATGCGATCCGCGGTCCCAGGGCCGAACGCGAGCGCCAGGTCACCGGCTTCGGCCAGCGCTACCTCGCGTGTCTCGACGACGATCGCGGCATCGCGCACCGCTGCCTCGTCGAGTTCCCGGGTCTCGAGCGTATAAGCCCCCACGGCATTGACATGCGCACCTTCGGCGAGCAGCGAACCGTCGAAGACCGGATCAGGGCTCGTGGTACAGGTGCACACGATGTCGGCGCCGGCAACCGCGTCCGGCGCGCCCACCGAAGCGCGGAGGCCGTCCGCGGAGGCTCGGTCCACCAGCGTTTCGGCGGCGTCCGCGGACCTGGAGACCACGACGAGTTCGTCGATCGGCCGCACCGCGCGCATCGCGTCCAGGTGCGAATTCGCTTGCACGCCCGCGCCGAAGATCACCAGCCGATGGGCATCGGGAGCGGCGAGGAACCGCGTCGCGAGCGCCGAGACCGCCGCGGTGCGGACCGCCGTGAGCGACGATCCGTCGATCACCGCACGCAGCGACTGCGTCACCGCGTCGAACAGGAGGTAGGTCGCCTGGACGAACGGCAGCCCGGCCTCCGGATTCTCCGGCGTGAGGGTGACGAGTTTCACGCCCAGGCCCTCGTCCCCGAACGCCGGCATCAACAGGACGGTGCCGCGATCCGTCGCTACCGACGAGCGGGGCGGCGCCGTCACCTCGAGCGTGGCGAACGCCCGCTCGAGCGCCTCGATCGCCAACGGGTAGGTCAGCAGCCGGTGGACGTCGGCGGGGGTGAGGACCCGCACGCCGGCGGACCCGGACACCGCCTCGCGGTCAGAGCTCACCCAGATAGGCCTCGCGCATGAGCGGGTTCGCCAGGAGGTTCTCGGCCGTGTCGGTCAGCACCACCTGCCCGGTCTGGATCACGTATCCACGATCAGCGATCGACAGCGCCATGTTCGCGTTCTGCTCGACCACGAACACTGTTCTGCCGAGCGCTCGGATCGACTGGATGATCTCGAAGACCTGATCCACCAGCACAGGAGAGAGGCCCATGGAGGGTTCGTCCATCAGGAGCACCTTGGGGTCGGCCATCAAGGCGCGGCCCATCGCCACCATCTGCTGCTCGCCGCCGGACAGGGTGCCCGCCTTCTGCTTCAGGCGCTCACGGACCCGAGGGAACATCTCGAGCACCTGTTCCCGATCTCGCTCGATGCCTTCCTCGTCGCTGCGCTGGAAGGCGCCGAGATCGAGGTTCTCCGAGACGGTCATGTCGGCGAACAGCCGTCGATTCTCCGGCACCATCGAGATCCCTTGGCGCACGATCTCGGTGGTCGAGCGACCGCTCACCACCTCGCCGTCGAGGACGACCTCTCCGGCCGACGGCACGACATAGCCCAGGATCGTCTTCAGGGTCGTGGTCTTGCCGCTGGCGTTGCCGCCCAGGAGGCAGACCATCTCGCCGGGGTAGATCTCCATGTCGACGTCCCGGAGCACCGACACCATGCCGTAGTGCGTGCTGACGTTCCGGAGCTCCAACACCGGGGCACGGCCGCCCCCCGCCGCCGGAGCCTGGTCTGTCATCCCGTGGCCTTCGTTCCCAGGTAGGCCTCGATCACCCGGGGATCGTGCGCGACGTACTCATAGCTGCCTTCAGCGATCTTCTGGCCGTAGTCGAGCGCGACCACCCGGTCGGATACCCCCTTCACCACACGCATGTCGTGTTCGATCAGCAGAATGGTGATCCCGCGTTCGTCCCGCATGCGCACGATGTGGTCGCGAAGCTCGAGCGTCTCCCGAGGGTTCATCCCAGCCGTGGGTTCGTCCAGCAGCAGCAGCACCGGCTCGGTGGCCATGGCCCGCGCCATCTCGAGACGGCGGCGGTTGGCGTACGAGAGCACGCTTGCCAGCTGATCCTGCCGGTAACCAGCGAGGCGCGAGCCGAAGAAGCCGAGGGCATCCGCCGCTCGCTCGCGGATCACGGCTTCCTCCCGCCGAGCCGAGGGCGTGCGGAGCAGCGCGCCTACGACCCCAGTCTTCGTCCGGCAGTGCTGGCCCACCATGGCGTTCTCCAACACGGTCATGTTGGGGAAGAGTTTCACGTTCTGGAACGTGCGCGCGATGCCGAGCTTGGTGACCTGGCTGGGCAGGCGACCCAGGAGCGATCCCCCTCGGAACGCCACTTCGCCTCCGTCGGGGGTGTACAGGCCCGTGATGACGTTGAAGACGGTGCTCTTGCCCGCCCCGTTAGGGCCGATCACGGACACGATCTCATGCTCGTTCACGTGCAGATCGAGGCCGTTGAGTGCATACAGCCCTCCGAAGTGCTTCGACACGCCCGAGGCCTCAAGCAGCGCCGTCATGTGATCGCTCCCCCGCTGGGTTGCGGAGCGTCGGTGGCGTCCGCTTCGAGCAGATGCTTGGCCCACTGGTCCTGCGACCGTTCGTCCTCCTGGAGCTCCCGGCTCCGACGGATGTTCGGCACGAGCCCCTGTGGCCGAAGGATCATCACGGCGATCAGCGTGGCACCGTAGATCAGCAGGCGATAGTCCTCGAACTGCGTCAGGAGCCCCGGCAGGCCGATCAGCACGAGCGCTCCCACGATCACGCCGGGGATCGAGCCTAGGCCTCCCAGGATGATGATCGCGAGGGCGGTGATGGAGACGAGGATCTTGAAGCTCGCGATCGTGAGAGACCCGAGGCTGACCGCGAATAACGCCCCGCCGATCGAGCCGATCGCTCCACCCATCGCGAACGCGAGCAGCTTGTAGCGCGTGGTGGAGATCCCCATCGCGTCGGCGACCTGTTCGTCTTCCCGCATCGCGTTCCACGCCCGTCCGATCCGGGACGCCTGAAGTCGCCAGGAGACCACGATCGCCAGCAGACAGAACGCCAGGACGAGGTAGTAGAAGTGTCGCGGATCACTCTGGAAATCGAAGGTCGTCCCCGGGATCGGAGCCGAGGTGATCTCGCTCATCCCGAGGGCACCCCCGAACAGCTCCTCCGCCCACGTCGAGCCGAAGATCACCCGGGCGATCTCTCCGAACCCAAGGGTCACGATCGCGAGGTAATCGCCCCGGAGCCGCAGGACCGGGGCGCCGATTAGCATCCCGATCACCGCGGCGATCAGCACCACGATAGGGAGCGCCACGAAGAAGTTCAGGTCCGCTCCGATGACGGGCGGCCGGAACCCCGCGAATGTCACGCGTTGGCCCCCGGTGAGGATGGCCGTGAAGTAGGCGCCGACCGCGAAGAACGCCACGTACCCGAGGTCGAGAAGTCCCGCGTACCCCACCACGATGTTCAGCCCGAGACCGAGGAGCAGGAAGATCCCCACGCTCCCCAGGATCCTGGCGACCACGGGGCCGACGAGATACGGGAGCACCGCGAGCAGGCCGGCGATCACGAGCCACGCCACGATCTGCAGCGAACGGGCACTCACCCGAGGTTCGAGCGGGTGGTCCTCCCGTTCGGGCGCCGACGGAGGTTCAGCCTGGGTGGTGGCATCCATCTCCGCTGCGGCAACCGTCGCCGGTTGCGCGGAGACGGCGAGCGCGCCCTTGTCCGCAGCGCGGTCGGGAAGCAGGATGTCCCGGAGCCTGCGACCCAGCTCGAACCGGACAGTGAGCGCCACGACGACGAACACGACGACCGCCCCCACCCACTCCAGGCCGCCCAGCCGTTTGTTGTAGAGCCAGTCCTTCTCGATGCCCGTCTGATCGAACGCCGGGGCCGCCACCCGTTCCAGCAGCGCGACGGCGACGACACCGGCCAGCCCTGCGACGATCGGCTGCCGCACGTTGGCCGGTAGCCGCCGGAGCGCCGCAGCGGCCGCGGCCACGACGACCATGCACAGACCCAGAACGATCGTGCCCGCCACGGGCGCAAGTCCCAGGTAGAGCTCGTCCATCAACGCCGGCGACAGCGAGGAGAATACGCGGCGCACAGATTCCACACCGATCAGGTTGACGATCACCACACCGGCGACCACCACGGCGGCCGAGGCCAGCCCTGTCGTCAGACCACCGACGATCGCCGTCTTCGAGTCCGGGGTGAGGCGCTCGCCGCCGATGACGCGAGGTCGCAGCGCCACCCAACCCGCGAGCGCTGCCGGCAGGAAGATCAGCAACTGATCCATGGTGAGGAACCCACCGATGATCGCGAGGTCCGCCAGCCGCTCGATGATGCCGACGAGGGCCAGGTACCAGACCGTGATGCCGGCCACCGCGCCCGCTCGCACGGCTCCTCTCACCACGACCGAGCGCATCACACTTTCTCCGCCTCGCCGGTTCCGAGGATCCCGCCCGGTCGGAAGATCAGGACGAGGACCAAGATCGAGAATGTGATCACCCCTCGGAGCTCGAACGGGGACGGGACGTGATAGCCACTGAGCAGCAGGTAGGGACCCACCGATTCGGAGATGCCCAGGATCATGCCGCCAATGGCGGCGCCGGGGATGCTGCCGATCCCTCCGAGCACGGCGGCCGTGAACGCGGCAATACCCGGAAGGAAGCCCATCGTCGCTCCCACCTGGCCGAACATCAGCGCGTAGAGCACCCCCGCGATCCCGGCCAGCATCCCACCGATCACGAAGGTGATCACCACCACGCGATCCACGTCGATGCCCATGAGACTCGCGATCTCGCGATCTTGGGCAACGGCCCGCATCGATTTCCCGGTCTGGGTGCGTTTGACGAAGATCTCGAGGGCGACCATGACGACCACCGACGTGACGATCACCACAGGGTCGATCTTGTCGAAACTCACTCCGGCGATGGTGACGTTGCCCTCCAGGAACGAAGGGCGCGGATAGCCACGGGTCTGCGACCCGAAGAAGCCCTGGGCAGTGTTCTGGAGGAAGAGGGAAGCGCCGATCGCGGTGATCAACGGAACCAGCCGGGGGGCGTTGCGCAGCGGGCGGTAGCAAACTCGCTCAAGGAGGACCGCGATCCCCACCGAGATCCCGATCGCGGACAGGAACAAGATCGCGAGCGAAACGATCGGCTGACTGTTCATGTACCCGCTCTCGGCGTAGGCCCGCGCGAAGAAGAAGGATCCGAACGCTCCGAACATGAACACCTCGCCGTGGGCGAAGTTGATCATCCGAAGGATGCCGTAGACGAGGCTGTACCCCAGCGCGATCAAGGCGTAGACGGCCCCGAGCGCCAATCCGATGACGAAGAGGTTCGCCCAGAACTCCCATCCGAGGCGTTCTCCTTCAGGCAGGGTCAGGGTCTTGAAGATCCCGCTGCCCACGACCACGAAGATCGCGACGGTGAGGACCGTCAGCACGATCCTGCGAAGGGGGATGCGTTCGGTCCACGCGAGCGAGCCCCCACTGGACGGCGTGATCACATCCTTCGCCATGTCCTGCCTTCCACCTCGCGATATGGCGGAAACCGCGGGCGGAGATCACGCCCCGCCCGCGGTTCCGACGAAGCGGTCGCTCAGGCGACCTCGTCCAGCGTCTTGGTCTCGGTGAAGACCGGCTTGGCTGCCGGGTCGAGGAACCCGACGTTGGGCACCTCGTACACACCGATCGTGACCGACGTGGCGCAGTCGCCGTCCTCGGTGCACGTCAGGGTGCCGATCACGCCCTCGTAGTTCTCCGTGTTCTGCACGGCCTCGATCAGCGCATCCCGAGGGATCGTGACCGAACCGTCGTCGTTGACGATCGCCACGTCCTGGATCGCCAGCGCCAGGATGTTGAACGCATCGAAGGCGTGCGCGTGGAAGACCGAGAGCGGCTTCGAGCCGTACGCCTCTTCATAGGCGGGAACGAACTCATCCTTGTAGAAGGCCCCACCCGAGAAGGCCGTCAGGTCCGGACCCGACAGGAAGACCCCGTCCGCCGCCGGTCCCGCGATCTCGGTGTAGGTGGCGTCCGAGCAGCCGTCCGATCCGGTCAGGATCGTGTTCTCGAGGCCACTCGTCGTAGCCTTCTGCTTCGCGATCAATGCGCACGCCGGGTTGAAGTCCGGCGCATAGATCACATCGGGAGCGTTCTGGGCGATCTGCGTGAGCAAGGGCTTGAAGTCCTTGTCCGCGCTGTTGATCGCTTCCTCCGAATCCACCGTTCCGCCGTTGGCCTCGAAGTTGGCCTTGAATCCGTCGGTGAGGCCCTGGGTGTACGGGCTCTCGTCGTGGATCGTGACCGCCGTCGTCGCGCCCTTCTCCTCGACGACGAAGTCCGACACGACGGCAGCCTGGATGCGGTCGTTGTGCGCCGTGCGGAAGTAGCCGCGCTGGTGCGTGCCGGCGGTGGTGAGGGCCGGGTTGGTCGCCGACGGGGAAATCACGACGATCCCCTTGCTGGTCAGGATCTTGTCAGCGACACCCAACGACGCGCTCGAGCAGCTCGTCCCGATCACGCCGACGATCTGGGGATCTGCCGCCAGCGTGGTGGCACCGGTTTGACCGCCTTCGGCGGAGCAGCCGTCATCCTCGTTCACGAGCGCGGTGTCGTGACCTTCGATGATCTGACCGTCCGTGCCGTCGAACGTGCCGTCGAGGTAGTCCGAGGCGAGCTCGACACCGTATTGGCTGTCCAGACCAAGGTTCTTGGTGTCCCCGGTGATGGACAGCAGGGTGCCGATCGTGATGGGCTCACCCGAGGCCACCTCGACGCACCCGAACTCAACGGTCGCGCAGTCGACCTCGGAACCGGTGGCTCCAGAGTCGCCGCTCCCTCCGCCTCCACCATCGTCATCACTCGAACACGCGCTCGCGATCAGCGCGAATGAAGCCACGATGGCCAGCATCGTGAGCAGCTTGCGGTGCTTCATGGTGCCCCCTCTCCCCTTGCTTCGAAACGTCGGACGGTTGGTACCACATCCGTGAGGCCGAGGCCAATCACCCGTCTGTGTCACCTGCCCCTCGATACGTTCGTGGGGTGGCAGCGGGATGGCCCGTTCTGGAGACGCTTGGCCTCCGCTTCCTTACCCTTGAGGCGATGGACCTCCCGGTATTCGCTCTTCACACGGTGCTCTTCCCCGGCCAGCGGATGTCCCTGCGGGTGTTCGAGGAACGTTACCTGTTGATGATGGAGGATGTGCTGCCCTCGGGGCCGTTCGTCGTGGTGGCGATCCGCAAGGGTCGGGAGGTGGGTGGTCCCTACGAAGCCAACCGGGTCGGTGTCACCGTGGACGTGGAGGACTATGACTTCGACGACGATGGCACGTACCGGCTCCGCATCCTCGGCCGTGACCGGGTCGCGTTGATCGCCGCCTCGAGGTCGGAGCCCTATCCCACGTGGGAGATCGAACCGTTCCCCGACGAAGGCGGCGCGGGCACCGACGACGTCGAGGCGGCGTTCGAGGCTCTGCTCGGGTATCTGCGCGCCTCCGGTGAGCACGAGGCCCAGCCTTCCTTCCGCCGCGAACCTGTCTCGGCCAGTTTCACGCTGGCGGCGGCCACACCCGGGCTGCTCCCCCAGCGCCAGGCGCTGCTCGAGGTGCCGGGCGCCGGCGAGCGGCTACGGATCGTTCGTGAGACCTTCCGGCGTGAGACGGCACTCCTGCGGGCCCTGGGGGCAGGGGTGGGCGGCGCCGACCTGGACGTGAACCCCAACTAGTCCGTGCTGGACTAGACCGGAGACGGTTCCTCTTCGAGCCGGGCGGCGCCCGTGCCTAACAGGGATCGGAGTTCGCTGAGGAGCTGGCCCTGCGTGTTGACCCGGAACGAGCCCACCTCGAGGGGCGTGATCCCGGCCGATGACAGGAATCGCACCACCACCGGCGTGCCTCCGGGGTTGGCCTCGAACTCTTCCTTCAGCTTGGTGAGCACGGCGGGGGTGCACGCCGCCGCGGCGAGGTCGACGACCAGCGATCGAGCCACGGGGGGCGAAGCGTTGACTGACCCGAGGTTCGGCTCGCGGATCTCGTTGGCGCGGATCTGCATCTCGCGGCCCCGCAGGTCGATGCGGCCCACCGCGAGCACGATGCGATCGGTCTCGATCAACCCGGGCACCGCCTCGTAGACGCTGGGGAACGCGACGATGTTGGCGCCGGCCGCGAGCCCCTCCAGCCGGAACTGGGCGTAGGGCTCGCCGCGCTTCGTGTACTTACGCGAGACCGCGCCGATGATGCCGCCGATCGTGACCAAGTCGCCGTCACCCAGCATCTCGAGGTCGGCCATCTCGTGCGAGCACTGCCGAGCGAGGATGTCCTTGACCCCCAGCAACGGGTGGTCGGTGACGAACTGGCCCAGCATCTCCTTCTCCAGCCGGAGCAGCGTGCGCTTGTCGAACTCCTCGCCCTCGAGCACCGATTCGTCGATGTCGGCGGCCTGGCCCTCCTCACCGCCGCCGAACAGGGAGAACTGCCCGGCGGCCTCGGCCTTGCGCTCGGCGAGGATGGGCGCCGAGACCTTGTCCTGGTGTTCGAGCAGCCCGGCGCGGGTGTAGCCCAGCGAATCGAACGCCCCGGCCTGGATCAGTGCCTCGAGCACCCGCTTCGTGAGCACCGAGGGGTCGACCTTGCGGCAGAAGTCGGCGAACGAGACGAACCCGCCCTCCGAACGTCGGCCCTCGATGATCTTCTGCACCGCGCCCTCGCCGACGTTGCGCACCGCCGACAGGCCGTAGCGGATGGCCGGTGCCTCGCCGGGCGCCGGCGCGAAGTCGAGTTCGGACTCGTTCACGTCGGGCGGCAACACCTCGATGTCCATGCCACGGCACGCGTAGAGGTAGAACGGCTTGCGGTCCTTGTCGTCCTTGACCGACGTGAGGATCGAGGCCATGTACTCCACACGATGGTGCGCCATCAGGTAGGCCGTCTGGTAGGCGACCAACCCGTAGGCGCAAGCATGTGAGGCGTTGAACCCGTAGTCGGCGAACGGCACGATCATGTCGAACATGTCGTCGGCGAGCTTCTGCGTGTAGCCCTTCTCGACCGCGCCGGCGATGAACTTCTCCTTGAACGGCATCAGCACGTCGAGCTTCTTCTTGCCCATGGCCTTGCGGAGGGTGTCGGCCTCGCCCATGGAGAAGCCGGCCAAGGTCACCGCCACCTGCATGACCTGCTCCTGGTAGATCATCACGCCGTAGGTGTCCTTGAGGATCGGTTCGAGGTCGTCGTGCGGGTAGGACACCTTGCGCCGGCCATGCTTACGCTCGGCGTATTCGGTGTGCAGGCCGCTGTTCAACGGCCCCGGGCGGTACAGCGCCACCAAGGCCATGAGGTCTTCGAACCGGTCGGGCTGCAGCACCTTGATCAGGTTGCGCATGCCGGCCGATTCCATCTGGAAGACCCCGGTGGTGTCGGCGCGCTGGAGCATCGCGTAGGTGTCGGCGTCGTCGAGCTCCACATGGTCGATGTCGAGTTCGACCCCGCGCGTGCGCAGGTGCCGGAGCGTGTCTTCGATGACCGAGAGGTTCCGCAACCCCAGGAAGTCCATCTTCAACAGGCCGAGCGCCTCGACCCCGTTCATGTCGAACTGGGTCACGACCTTCTTCGAGTCGTCGCGCGAGTCCTTCGACAGCTTCAGCGGCAGGTAGTTCACGAGCGGGGCGTCGCCGATCACCACGCCGGCGGCGTGCACCGAGTCCTCGCGGCGCAGACCCTCGAGCGCACGGGCGGTCTCGATGATCTCCTTGGCCTCAGGCTCCTTCTCATAGGCCACCGCCAGATCGGGCGAGAGCTTCAGCGCGTCCTCGATCGGGTAATCGCGGCCCATCACGGCCGGGGGGTACATCTTGCAGAGACGGTCGCCCACCACCGGCGGGAAGCCCAGCACTCGCGCCGCGTCGCGGATGCCCTGCTTGCCCTTGATCGTCTGGAACGTGACGATCTGGGCGACGTGGTCCGAGCCGTACTTCTCGGTGGCGTAGCGGATCACCTCGTCGCGACGGCGCTCGTCGAAGTCCATGTCGATGTCGGGCATCTGGATGCGCTCGGGGTTGAGGAAGCGCTCGAACAGCAGGCCGTAGCGCAACGGATCGAGGTCGGTGATGCGCAGGCAGTACGACACCACCGAGCCGGCCGCGCTGCCGCGGCCGGGCCCGACGCGGATGCCGTGCTCGCGTGCGTAGCGGATCAGGTCCCACACGATCAGGAAGTAGCCACCGAAGCCCATCGACGTGATGACCCCGAGCTCGTGGTCGATGCGGTCCCGCACCTCGGCGGTGATCTCGGGGTAGCGCTGCGCCGCGCCGTCATCGACCAGCTGACGCAGGTAGGTGTCCCGGTCGAGGCCGCCCGGGGTCTCGAACCTTGGGAGGTGGTAGCGCTGGTCTGCAGGAGCGCGATCGCCGTAGACGAGGTCGAGCTCGACGCGTTCGGCGATCGCCAGGGTGTTGTCGCACGCTTCGGGGATCTCGCGGAAGACCTCGCGCATCTCCTCGGCGCTCTTGAGGTAGAACTCCTCCGTTTCGAACCGGAGGCGCTTCATGTCGGTCTGCACCTTCTGCTGTTGGATGCACAACAGGACGTCGTGCGGCTTCGCGTCCTCCTTCAGCGTGTAGTGCAGGTCGTTCGTGCCGACGATGGGGATGTCCAGCTCGTGGCCCAGGTCGATCTGGCGGCGCAGGATCTTCTGCTGCTCACCGATCCCGTGGTCCTGGAGCTCGATGAAGTAGTTGTCGGGCCCGAAGATGTCGCGGTACTCGGCGGCGGTCTGTCGGGCGCGATCGTCCTGGCCGTTCAACAATTGCTGGGCGAGCTCCGATCCCAGGCAACCCGAGAGGCAGATGATGCCCTCGGCGTATTCGGCCATGAGCTGCTTGTCCATACGGGGCCGGTGGTAGAAGCCCTCGAGGTGGGCGTAGCTCACCAGCTTCAGCAGGTTCCGGTACCCGGTCTCGTTCTCGGCGAGCAGGGTGAGGTGGTAGTACTTCTCCTCGCTCTCGCCGGGGTTGCGATCGAACCGTGAGCCCGGGGCCACGTAGGCTTCGACGCCCAGGATCGGCTTGACGCCCGAGGCCCGCCCGGCCTCGAAGAACGGCAGCGCGCTGAACATCGATCCGTGGTCGGTGACGGCCACCGCCGACATGCCCAGGCGCTGGGCCTCCGTGAAGATCGTGGGGGCGCCCGGGTTGGACTTCGGGGCCTCGATGCGTGCGGCTCCGTCGAGCAACGAATACTCCGAGTGCACGTGCAGGTGGACGAAGCCGTCGGTGGATCGTTCACTCATCGTCGCTGCTCAGGCCCCCCGCGAGGCGAACCCACTCGGGTTATCCACACTGGGGATAACTTACATC
>JBKPMF010000129.1:0-4540 GCA_046732015.1 Actinomycetota bacterium | reverse complement strand
TCGGATCCGAGGACGCTACCGCCGGGGTGGTGCTGTCGCACATGCTTCCCGCCGATCAGACCTCGTGGTGGGAGGAAGCGGCCCGTCTCGGCGATGCCGGCTACCTCGTGCTCACGTTCGACTTCCGCGGGTATTGCCCAGGGGGTGACGCGGGATGCTCGGCGGGGACGAAGGACCCCTCGGCCGCCTGGCAGGACGTGCAGGGAGCGGTCGAGGAACTCCGCAGTCGAGGGGCGACACGTGTGGCCTTGCTAGGCGCCAGCATGGGCGGCACCGCATCGCTCGTGGCCGCCGGTCAGCCCGATGCCGACATCGAAGCCGTGGGTACGCTCTCGGCGCCGGCCTCGATCGAGGGGATGACCGTGACCCCCGAGCTGTTGCAGGCCACCACCGCGGCCAAGCTCTTCGTGGCCGGCAACGGTGACACCGGCCCCGCTGCCGACGCGCAGACCTTCTACGACCTCAGCTCCCAGCCGAAGCGGCTCGGGATCGTGCCGTCGAACGACCACGGGACCGATCTGCTCGAGGGCAACCAGTCCGAGAACGTCCGGAACCTGCTCCAGACCTGGTTGGAACAGTACCTGCCCGTGGAGCTCGATCAGACCTAGGCGTCGGACCAGGGCTAGGAAGCCGATGGCGAGGTGCTGGGGAGCTGCCCGGGGCTCGCCGGCCCCGGAAGGCTGGGACCCTCACCCGAGGCGATCACGATCTGCGCCACCGCCGCCACCGCGATGATCACGAACAGGACGATGATCATGATGAAGGTCGGTCGTCGCACGACCGGAGGCTAGCAGTCAGGGCGTGGCCCCGAGCCCCGCCTCGCACCGTTCCCGCATCGCCACCATCCGCTCGTGCAGCAGCACAGGGTCCGACCACGCGCGTCGCATGTCGACCTCCAGCGAGATCGACCCCGCGTAGCCGCTCGCGCCGAGCTCGCGCATGAACGTGTCGAGATCGAGGACGCCTTCGCCCGGCGGGAGGTGGGAATCCCACCCCTTGCCCGCGTTGTCCGACAGATGCACGTGACGCACCCGCGGCCCGAACCGGCGTCGCACCTCGGTCGGATCATGACCCGCCACGGCCGCATGGCTGGTGTCGAGCACGAGATGTTCCAAGCCTTCGAGTTCCTCGAGGTCCTGGTTGGCATGGAAGTGCATGCCACGTTCGCCCATCCGCACCGGGAACATGTTCTCGATCGCGAGCGTCACGCCGGTGCGCTGCTCCAGCCCCGGCAGGCGTTCGTCCAGCCAACGCCGGTAGCCACGCTGCCATCTGAACGGTGGATGCATGACCACCAGAGGGATCTCCGCCTGCTCCGCGACTTCGATCGAGCGGTAGATCTTCGCCACCGGGTCGGTGCCCCAGATCTTCCGGGTCAGCAGCAGCGACGGGGCATGGATCGCGCTGATCGTCAGTCCGTAGGTGCGGGCGATGGAGGCCATCCGGGCGGGATCCTGGCTCGCGGGGTCCTTCGTGACCATGACCTCCAGGTGGGCGTAGCCGGCCTCGGCCACCACCTTGCAGGTTTCGTCCAGCGCCCGTCCGAAGAAGGCCGCGGAGGAGAACCCGAGCGATGGACCCATGGGCATCATCGTAGGCCTGCGGGACGACCTCGCCCCGGATACGCCGGCCGCAGGTCCGTATGCTTGGCCACCATGTGGGTCTTCCCGCTGTTGGCGTCCGGGGTGGCGTTCGTGTTCGCGGGCCGCCTGTTCGCCGACTATGTGCACCGGCGGCAGCCCTATCAGCTCGCCTGGGCCATCGCCCTGGCGATGTACGGCGTCGCCTCGTTCGTCGTCGTGCTGGGCGGTCTCGACGGCTGGAGCGATCGGGAGTTCGCCGTGTACTGGGCCTTGGGTGCCGTGCTGAACGTCCCCTTCCTGGCGGGCGGGGAGCTGATGCTCCTCGTTCGCAACCAGGCGTTCCGGTGGGCGGTGTGGCTCGTGCTCATCTTCCTCACCGCCGTCACGGTGGCCACCCTCCGGGGAGCCATGCCCTTAGACCCTGCGTCCCTCGCAGAGCGGCTCCCATCGGGCAAGGACGTGTTCGGGGACGGCAGCTCGGCGCATCGGTTGCCCCAGCTCATCTCGATCCCGTCCTACGTCGTCCTCGTGGGCGGCGCGCTGTGGTCGGCTTGGCGCATGCGTGGCCGACCCGAGCTGCGCGACCGCTCGATCGGCACGCTGCTGATCGCGGTCGGCGCCACGGTGATCGCCGGGTTCGGTTCGGCCTTCGCGGCCGTGGGGAACATGCCCGCGTTCTCGATCTCACTCTTGGTGGGGATCACCGTGATGTTCGCCGGCTTCCTGCGGGCATCCAGACGCCGAGAGCCCGCTCCCGCCTGAGCTCCACCTCCTCCTGCACATCGTTGCAACTGGCCAACCATGAATCCATGCAACTCGACGCCGCGAAGCATGCGCGTACCGCCGCCCCGACCCGAGGGAAGGGGGGATGCACCGGATAGCCGGGGAGGGTCCCCGAGGTCCGGCAGCGGGCGGCAGGACACCACGAGGGATCGTCACACACGACCCTCATCACGTTCATCGCACCCTTCGAAAGGAGTGAACCTTGTCTCGCATGCGCATCCGCACCACCCTGGCGGTGGGAGCCACCACACTGGCCCTCGCCGCAGGGGCGTTCGCACAGTTGGGACCGGTGGCGAGCAACGCCTCGAGCCACCGGGAAGCCCCGCTGACCGCGGCCGACCCTCAGATCGACAACACGGATGTCTACGCGTTCGTGAGCCCGGACAAACCCAACACGGTCTCGTTCGTCAGTTCCTGGATCCCGTTCGAGGAACCGGCCGGCGGACCCAACTTCTACACCTGGGCCGAGCACACGAACTACGACATCAAGATCTCGAACGACGGCGACGCGGCCGCGGAGATCACCTACCGGTGGAACTTCCGCACGCACTATCGCAACGCCGACTCGTTCATCTACAACAACGGCCCGGTCACGTCGCTGGACGATGAGAACCTGCTCGTCTACCAGACCTACGACCTGACCCGGATCAAGCACGGCAACGAGAAGAAGCTGATCAACGACGCGCTGGTCGCTCCCAGCAACGTGGGACACGCGTCGATGCCGAACTACAACGCGGATCTGTTCGACGCCGCCGTCACGAAGGCCGACGACTACCCGAGCATCAGCAGCTGGGTGGGCCAGAGCGACGACCCGTTCTTCCTGGATCTCCGTGTGTTCGACCTGCTCTACGGCGGGAACCTCAGCGAAGCGGGCGACGACACCCTCGACGGGTTCAACGTCAACACGTTCGCGCTGCAGGTGCCGAAGAAGCAGCTCCGTGGCCCCAACGACGGGGTCATCGGTGTGTGGAGCACCGCGTCGCGTCCGTCGATGCGTGTGCAAGGTTCGGACGGAAGCCAGACGTTCACCGGCAAGGATGTCCAGGTCTCACGACTCGGCATGCCGCTGGTGAACGAGGTCGTCGTTCCGGTGGGCGCGAAGGACTACTTCAACGCCTCGAAGCCGAAGGACGACCAGCAGTACCTGGCCAAGGTCCAGGATCCTGAGCTCCCGCACCTGGTGAACGCCGTGTACCCGACGTTCTTCCCGAACATCCCCGACTCCGACGCCGGTACCCCAGGCATCCAGCGCGCCGACCTGATCCAGGTCTTCTTGACCGGGATCCCCACGCTGAACCAGCCGACCGATGTCGAAGCCGCCGAGATGCTGCGGTTGAACATGGACATCCCGCCGTGCAGCGCTGACTGCTCGACGCTCGGGGTGATCGATGGCGACCTGGCCGGGTTCCCGAACGGCCGGCGCCTCGACGACGACATCATCGACGTGGCCCTGCGCGTGACGATGGGCGTGCTCCTGCCCGGTCACGACGCCGCAGCCGACACCATCGGCGACGGTGTGGACGCGAACGATTCGTCGTTCAACACGGAGTTCCCCTACGTGGCCTACCCCCACTCCGGGTCTGCCGCGGCACCGCACAGCTAGGCCGTACCACCGGTTGGGCCCGGCCGCGCTGCGCGCGGCCGGGCCCGCCCTCCCGTTGACCGCCGGACGTACCGATAGAAGCGAGAGGCCGAAGAGATGACGAAGAGGAGTCGGATGCAGCGTCTCGCGAAGTTCGCCCTGGTGATCGCCCTGGCGGCCACCGTGTTCGTCGCCGGTGGGATCGGCGCGTTCCGAAGCCTGCGCTCGGACTCGTCCGAGGCCGCGAACACCGCCACGACCGTGGCGACCGGTGATCTGCTGGCGCCGACCGCCGGGGCGGGCCAGGGTCTGGGCGCCACCATCGAGTCGCTCCAGCAGCGACTGGCCGAGGCCCCGCAGGACTGGCGGTCCTTCGCCACGCTGGGGCTGGCCTACGTGCAGCAGGCCCGCATCACCTCCGACCCGAGCTTCTACCCGAAGGCACAGGGCGTGCTGCGCACCTCGATGCGCCTCCAGCCGCAGGACAACGAAGGAGCCCTGGTGGGCCTGGCCGCGCTCGCGGCCGCGCGCCACGACTTCTCCGCCGCTCTGCGCTACGGCCGCCAGGCTCGCCAGGTGGACCCCTACGATG
>JBKPMF010000128.1:0-7099 GCA_046732015.1 Actinomycetota bacterium | reverse complement strand
TCTTCGTCCCGGCCGCGGCCGCGGAGCTTGGCGAGGAGAAGCTTGATCGGGCCCATGCACGGATGGTACGCCCCTGCAGGCCCGGAACGGGTGACGCACGTGGCTTCTGTAGACTCCCGCGCCATGAGGATCCTGGTGGTGGGCTCCGGTGGGGTGGGGGCGGCGTTCGCACCGATCGCCGCCAGACGTGAGTTCTACGAGCACATCGTGTTCGCCGACCTGGACCCGTCGCGGTCCCAGCGCGTCGTGGATCGTTACGGATCGGGTGGGAAGTTCTCCGCGACGACGGTCGATGCCTCGAACGCGGCGAACGTCGCCGAATGTATCCGCGCCCACGACATCACCCACGTGTTGAACGCCGCCGACCCACGGTTCGTGATGCCGATCTTCGACGGGGCGTTCGAGGCCGGCGCCCACTACATGGACATGGCGATGTCGCTGTCTACCAAGCACCCCGATGCCCCGTACGAGCGGGTGGGCAAGAAGCTGGGCGACGACCAGTTCGCGGTGGCGGACCGATGGGTGGAGCGGGGGTTGCTCGCCCTGTGCGGCCTCGGCATCGAACCCGGTGCCGCCGATGTGTTCGCGAAGTACGCCGCGACCCACCTGTTCAGCTCGGTGGACGAGGTCGGTGTGCGCGACGGCGCCGATCTGGAGATCGCCGGCTACGAGTTCGCGCCCACGTTCAGCATCTGGACCACGATCGAGGAATGCCTCAACCCCCCGGTGATCTGGGAGAAGGATCGAAAGGACGTCGACGGCGGTTGGTACACCACCGCACCGTTCAGCGAGCCCGAGATGTTCACGTTCCCCGAGGGCATCGGGGACGTCGAGTGCGTCAACGTCGAGCACGAGGAGGTCCTGCTCGTTCCGCGGTGGGTCGACTGCGATCGCGTGACCTTCAAGTACGGACTGGGGGACGAGTTCATCAACGTGCTCGAGGTGCTGCACAAGACCGGGCTTGACCGGGTCGAGACCGTGAAGGTCCGTGGGGTGGAGGTGAGCCCGCGCGACGTGGTGGCCTCGACCCTGCCCGACCCCGCGTTCCTTGGCGAGGAGATGACCGGCAAGACGTGCGCCGGCACCTGGGTGAAGGGCGCGAGCATCATCGACGGGAACCCCCGCGAGGTCTACCTGTACCACGTGGTCGACACGGAGGAGACCTGGGCCAAGGACGGCGCGCAGGCCGTCACCTGGCAGACCGCGATCAACCCCGTGATCGGGCTGGAACTCCTCGCCAGCGCTACTTGGACCGGCACGGGCGTGTTGGGACCGGAGGCGTTCGAGCCGCTCGCGTTCTTGGATCTGTTGGTCGACTACGGCGCGCCGTGGGGCATGACGGAGATGACGCCCCGCTAGCGATCGCTAGGCGCGAGCGTCCAAGGCCCGCCGGAGGCCGTCGACGGCGTCGTCGCTCATCGCATCGAGCCTGCGTCTGAGGAACGGCATGGCCAGCGCCGTGGGCCCTTTGAGACCGAGGTCGGCGACGTAGGTCACGCGGGTTCCGCCGCCGGCGTCCTGGGAGAACGAGATGACGTCGGTCCCGCGGAAGGTCTTCCCTTCTCCCACGAGCGTCACGCTGGTCGGACGGTCGTAGGCCGCGATCTCGTACACGATCGTCTGCTCGGTCGAGCCGAAGCGTGACACCAGCTCGAAGCGTGATCCCACTCCGATCGGACGGTCGTCGAGCCGCTTCGCGGCCTGGATCCCGGGGTCCCACTCCTGGGTGGTGGAGAAGTCCGCCACGAAGTCGAACGCCCGTTCGCGGTGGCAGGTCGTGGTGATCGCGCGTTCGACGTGGTGAGCCATGGGTCCGAGCCTACGCGGCCGATGCCGTGAACCCCTGCGTGCAAGCCCGGAACGCTCAGGTTGCATGGGTTCTCGTCCGATGCCTCATCAAGACGCAACGCCGGAGGGCGCACATGGTGATGGAACGCGAGGAAGGACAGACGGCGGACGCCGTCGCGTCCCGGCTCGCCACCCTGATCGAACCCGGTTCCCTCTTGGAGGCCACGCCTGAATGCCTGGTGGTGGCCCATGCGGACGGTCGCATCCTGTTCGCCAACCATCGTGTGGAACAGCTCACCGGATTCGATCGCAGCGATCTGGTGGGTCAGTCGGTGGAGTTGCTGATCGCCACGGACCTCCTCGAGCTGGTCCCCGGAACGCGGCTGGAGACGATCTGCCGCACGAACGACCTCGGTGAGATCCCCGTGGAGATCCATCTTGGGACGATCGAGGCACCGGAGCGGTTGCTCGTGGTCTCCCTCCGCGACGTGTCGGATCTGAAGGCCGGACGCGAGGCGCAGTTCGAGGCCGAGGCGAAGTATCGGGCGCTGGTCGAGCAGATCCCGGCGGTCGTCTACCTGGATCCGGTCGACGAGAACTCGGACTCGATCTACGTGAGCCCTCAGGTGGTGACGCTGCTCGGGATCGACCAGGACGAGTGGCTGACCGATCCGTACTGCTGGCGCCGACACGTCCATCCCGAGGACCTCGACCGGGCGTGGGAGGAGTACCAGGACGCCTACAACAACCACACCACCCTCATCCACGAGTACCGCATGGTGCACGAGGACGGTTCGACCCGATGGGTGTTGGAACAGGCCTATCCGATCAACGACGAGCACGGGAACCCGTGGCTGATCCAGGGCGTGATCTTCGACATCAGCGCCCGGAAGGCCGCCGAGGAACAGGTCGCGTTCCTGGCCTACCACGACAAGCTGACGGGCCTGCCGAACCGCGCGCTGTTCGAAGAGATGCTCGAGAGCGCCATCACCCGCGCTCGCCGGCACGACCTCGGTGTGGGCGTCCTGTTCCTGGACCTGGACAACTTCAAGCTCGTCAACGACTCGCTGGGCCACCACGCCGGCGACGTCCTGCTGGCCCAGCTCGGGGAACGCCTGAAGGGCTGCACGCGCGAGACCGACATGGTGGCGCGCCAAGGGGGCGACGAATTCCTGCTCCTGCTCTCGGACCTGGAGCGAGGCACCGGACCGATCCCCGGGACCGAGGCGGCGTTGATCGTGGCCGAATCCGTGGCCGAGCGCGTCCACGAGGCGCTGCAGGAACCGTTCAACCTCAACGGCACGGAGTTCATCGCCAGCGGCTCGGTCGGGATCTCGTTGTTCCCGCAGGACGCCCTCGACGCCGCCACCCTGCTGAAGAACGCCGACGCCGCCATGTACCAGTCCAAGAAGCAGGATCCGGGCGGCTACGTGATCTACGCCACCAGCGGCGAAGACCCGATGAAGAAGCTCTCGATGACCACGCGTTTGCGCCGGGCCGTCGAACAGGAGAACTGGATCCTGCACTACCAGCCTGTCGTGAATCTCCGGGACGGCTCGGCGGAGGGAGTGGAGGCGCTGGTCCGCTGGCAGGACCCGAACGGCGGCATCGTTCCGCCGGGGGAGTTCATCCCGCTCGCGGAGGAGCTCGGCCTGATCGAGGCGATCGGCGACTGGGTGATCGACGCGATGGCGGCTCAACAGCGGGCCTGGGCCGCGGACGGCCTCGACCTCACCGTCGGGTTCAACCTGTCGCCGAGGCAGCTGTGGTCGGCGCATCTGGCTGAGAAGGTGCTGGCCAAGCTGCGTGGGGCCGACGTCGACCCCGAGCGGATCGTGGTGGAGATCACCGAGTCCACCGCCATGGCCGACCCCGATCGCACGCAGAAGATCCTCAACGAACTGCACGCCTGGGGTCTGACCCTGGCGATCGACGACTTCGGGACCGGGTACTCGTCCCTGGCCCGTCTGAAGCACCTGCCGGTGGACATCCTCAAGATCGACCGCTCCTTCGTGCGGGACGTGCACCTGGACCCCGGCCTGGCATCCATGGTCCAGGCGATGATCCAGCTGGCCGGTGGCCTGGGGATGACACCACTCGCCGAAGGGATCGAGACCGCGGGCGAACTCGCGTTCCTCCAGGAGGCTGGGTGCCCCGCTGGCCAGGGCTTCTACTTCGCCCGTCCCGTGCCCGCCGACGAGATCCCCGACCTGGTGACGCGCGAGGGCGGGCTCATCCCTCCGGACTTCGCCTCCGACCGCTGATCGCATGGCCGTCGATCGAGACTGGGGTCGACGGGCGATCCACGGTCCGTACGGTCGGACGCTGCTCTCGCTCGCCGCGACGTCGCTGATCTTCATCGTGGGATACCTGACAGGTCAGCCGACGACGGCCAACGGCCCACGGGCGGTTCCTGTGATGTCTCGCCGACGAGCCCACCCGATGACGGGTTCGCGAGCGCATCGCTGAGCGAGACGGGTACGTGCTACATCGTTCGGGGGTTCGGACTCCCTGAGGTCTCGTCCGATGACCCATCGATCGAGGTCACCTCCTGCAGCGACATGAACCGCTCGGATAACCACCACCGGCGTCCATACCGTCCCTGACCATCCCGGCTCGGCGTCGGGCGTTCGTTACCATGGCCGCCATGGGCCGGCGCTACGACGCATCCGAGATCGAACCGAAGTGGCAGCAGGTGTGGGCCGACGAGGGCCTGTACCGGGCGTCCGAGGATCCCGACGACCCCCGCCCCCGGTTCTACGCGCTCGACATGTTCCCCTATCCCTCGGGCGACCTGCACATGGGCCATGCCGAGGCGTTCAGCGGCGGCGACGCGGTAGCCCGCTACCAATCGATGCGCGGCTACAACGTGCTGCATCCGATCGGCTGGGACGCCTTCGGTCTGCCCGCGGAGAACGCGGCCATCAAGCGCGGCGTTCCCCCGAAGGAGTGGACCTACGCCAACATCGAGCAGCAGGCGGCTTCGTTCCAACGCATGGGCATGTCGTTCGATTGGAGCCGACGGCTCAACACGTGCGATCCGTCCTACTACCGCTGGACCCAGTGGCTGTTCACGCGGTTCTTCGCCAAGGGGCTGGCCTACCGGAAGAACTCGCCGGTCAACTGGTGCCCGCACGACCACACGGTGCTGGCCAACGAGCAAGTGATCCAGGGGGCGTGCGAGCGCTGCGGCACGATGGTGGAGCGCCGCGATCTGACCCAATGGTTCTACAAGGTCACCGACTACGCCCAGCGCCTGCTGGACGACATGGACGACCTGATCGATTGGCCTGAGCGCGTCATCACGATGCAGCGCAACTGGATCGGGCGCAGCGAAGGCGCTCGCGTGACCTTCACGATCGCCGAGACCGGCGAGGAGATCGAGGTCTACACCACTCGCCCCGACACCCTGTGGGGCGTCACGTTCTTCGTGTTCGCGGTCGACCATCCGGCGGTGGAGCGCCTGGCCGAACTGGGCGGCACCGCCGATCAGGTGGCGCCGTTGCGCGAACAGGCGCGGACCACCTCGTTGGTGGATCGCGAGGCCACCGACACCAAGGACGGCGTGTTCCTGGGGGTCCATGCCGTGAACCCGGTGAACGGCGAGCGGATCCCGGTGTACGCCGCGCCCTACGTGCTGATGGAGTACGGCACCGGCGCGATCATGGCGGTGCCGGCCCATGACCAACGCGACTTCGAGTTCGCGCGCCAGCACGACCTGCCCGTCACGGTCGTGATCCAACCCGAGGGCGCCGAGCCGATCGACCCCGCCGCCATGACCGAAGCACTGCCGCACGACGGGCTCATGATCAACAGCGGTCCGTTCGACGGCGAGCCCTCGCCCGCCTCGATCGCCAAAGTGATCGCCTGGCTGGAAGCAGAAGGCAAGGGCCACGCCGAGGTGAACTTCCGGCTGCGCGACTGGTTGCTGAGCCGCCAGCGGTTCTGGGGCGCGCCGATCCCGATCGTCCACTGCCCGACGTGCGGCGAGGTGGCGGTGCCGGACGACCAACTGCCGGTCCTGCTTCCCGACGACGCCGACTTCACCTTGGGCGGGGAATCGCCCTTGTCGCGCCATCCCACCTGGAAGCACGTGCCGTGTCCGAACTGTGGTGGCGAGGCCGAGCGCGACACCGACACGATGGACACGTTCGTGGATTCGAGTTGGTATTACTACCGGTACTGCTCGCCCGACGCCGAGGACGTGCCGTTCCGGCGCGAGGACGCCGATCGATGGATGCCGGTGGGCCAGTACACCGGTGGCGTCGAGCACGCGATCCTGCACCTGCTCTACTCGCGGTTCTTCACCAAGGTGCTCTACGACCTGGACATGGTCGGGTTCGTCGAACCGTTCCCCAAGCTGATGAACCAGGGTCAGGTGATCTACGCCGGCGGATCGATGAGCAAGTCCAAGGGCAACATCATCGAGCCCATGCCCCTGGTCGAGCGGTGGGGCGCCGATTCGATGCGGCTGATCATGCTGTTCGCGGGGCCGTTCGAAGACGACATCGATTGGAAGCTGATCTCCGGCGACGACCCAGACCGCCGGCCGGGCGTGCACTCGTGGCTGGGACGCGTGTTCTCGGTGGTGGACGACGCGGTGGCGACGGACGCGCCCGAGACGGATGCCTTGGTGCGCCTCACGCACAAGACGATCAAGGGCGTCACCGACGACATGGAGCGGTTCCGGTTCAACACGGCGATCTCGAAGCTGCAGGTGCTGACGAACGAGATGCGATCCGCCCTCGAAGCCGGTACCGGCGCGAGGCCTGCCGCAGAGGCGCTGGCGCAGCTGCTGGCGCCCTTCGCCCCCTACGCCGCCGAGGAGCTGTGGCGGACCGTGCTGGGGCATGAGACGTCGGTCCACGTGTCGTCGTGGCCGACGTTCGATCCCGGGCTGGTGACCGACGACGTCGTCACCATGGTGGTCCAGGTGGACGGCAAGCTGCGGGACAAGATGCAGGTGGCCGTCGACATCACCGAGACCGACGCGCTGGCGCTGGCCCACGGGAGCGAGAAGGTGTTCGCGGCGATCGGTGGCCGGGAGATCGTCAAGACGATCGTCCGCATGCCCAAGCTCGTGAACTTCGTCACGCGCGGCTGAGCTTCTCGCGGGCGTGACGCCCGTCACGGCGTGCGGTGGGCCGCCGTCCTAGCGTCGCTCCGTGGCCATCAAGGAACGTCTCGACTCGTTGTCCCGCGGCGAACTGGCCGGCCTCATCGCGGTGTTGGTGATCACGCTGGCAGGAGCCGGCCTCTGGTACGCACGATCGCTGCCCAAGCCGGTGCAGATCGCCTCGTCGTCCGGCCC